>NZ_DAIQAX010000002.1:0-14508 GCF_036781485.1 Thermocrinis sp. | reverse complement strand
TAGCCAAAGGACCATATCCCCATCTGTGTGGGCCTTGCACCAGTGATAAACCTCAGTTATCACAAATTAGGCGTTTGATATAAACCCCCTGTTTTTAACGCTCACCTGCTCATAAACTCCAAAAACTCCGTAGACATTTGGTGCTATTTCTTTCAAAGTATCCTTCACATGCTTTGGGGCGGAAAAGGAGAAGAAGAAGGAAAGAAATAAGAGCAAAAGCCCTCTATTCACCCTTTGCTTCCTTTATGGCAGACTTTATATCCTTGTCCGCCTTGCGGAATATCTCAGCCTTGTCCTCTTTTAGGTATTTGCTATAGGATTTCAGGAGAAAAGGTATGTTTATGTATCCCACCGCCAAAGAACCTTCCGGTTTTTCGTAAACATAGATCCGACAAGGTGCCAGTGTGCCGAACTGAGGAATATCATTGAGTATGGCCTCCCCATAAGATAGATTGCAAGCCAAAAATATGGAAAATTTGGGGGATTCTTTGCTAACCTCCAACACATCCAGCACGTTCATGTTTACACCATCCAAAGAGGTTTTAAACAGCATCTTAAAGTCTTCATAACTTAAGGATTTTACCCCTTCCTCATAGACAAGATCCTCCTTTGGAGGCGGTATCCTAACAGGCTTTAACCTTACACCGCTCATCTGAGTCAGGACATACCTAATATTTTCGTAAGTCCTTTTTATCTCCATCCTTTCCTGTTTGGTAAGCTTGTGTCCATACTTAGAAAGAAACATATTCTCGTTTATTATCGTAGCGTATATTTTACCATTCTCCTTTGATTGATGAACTGCAATGCTACAGGGAATGACGTTGCTCAAAGCGGGTGCCTTTATGAGAATATCCCTCATTTTAGGCGTTTCACAAGCAAAGATAACATAGTAGTTTGGAAATTCGGTAGAACCTCTCGCCCTTATAGCATCGGAGATGGTTAAAACTCTTATAACTTTTACCTGTCCTTCTTCCATTCCTTTTTTTAGCTTATCCACTGCTTCCTTAAAGTTCTTTTCCTTTAGGAGATAGGTAAGATACATCGCTTTCATAGGGTCTTTGGCAAAAGAAGAAAAGAAGAGCAAGAGAGTAATTAAAAGCGCCTTTACCATTTTTACCTCCAGAAACAATCTGTGTTGTATGGATGGTCTAAAACCTTCACGTTTGGTCTCCTCTCAACTACTATTTCTTTTTTCTTCTTTATGTAGTTTATCACAATGTCTCTGATATTTACCTTTTCCGGTTCCACTCCTGGTGGGGGTGGTCCGCCATAAACTGCCACAAGGTATTCTTTGTCCGCTTCGAGAGGTTTGCTCTTTATTCTCACGTTTCTTATTCTTTCCCCTTGTTTGGCATTTATTTTTAGTTCGTACTCCACTCCGTAAATTCTTGACATGTCTCCACCTTGTTGATAGAGTGGGTTTGGGTTGAATACGTTATCCGCCACGTCCTCCCAAAGCACCAAAAGGTCCCTTCCCTTTCTCCTTAGGAGGAAAACCTCAGGGTAAGTTATACCAAGCACGTTATAAACGTCTTCCACCCTTATGGGACTGTTGGGCAGAACTGCAGGACCCCATCTGTATCCCGGAGAAGTTGCCACGTCCAAGGACATTACCGCATCCACTCCGTGGAAATAATCTGCCAAAGCTTCTCCTATCAACCTGTCCCAAGTGCTATAAAGTGTATCTCTCTTGTAAAGGAACGTGCGCGTTGTGCCTATTACTGTGTTGAATTCCTTTTCGTAAGGCTTATACCACTTTTGCACAAGCTCCTTAGCTCCTTTGTCCTCGGGTATTACCTCTGACAGGACAGGTATTAGCTTAAACCTGTATCCTACAAGCTTACCTTTACTGACTTCCAAGTCCATTCTTCCCACAAACTTTCCGTGGCTGCCCGGAGATACTATAAGCGTGTTTCCAACCTTCACAGGTTCAGGTGTAACATCGTGGGTATGTCCAGAAATAACTATGTCTATTCCTTTTACTATTTTCATAAGCGCTATGTCTAAGGGTAGTCCATCGTGGGACAGTAGGATGACCAAATCTACTTTGTGCTTTTCCCTCAGCTCATTTACGTAATTTTGAAGCTCTTCTGGTCTTACTCCAAACCTCCAGCCTTCTGTGTAAATCCTTGGATTAGCTAAGGGAGTGAATGGGAAAGAGCTACCTATTATTCCAACCTTAACACCGTTTACCTCCTTTACATCGTATGGCGGGAATATAAGGTCTCCGAAGGTGTCGTCAGTTATGTTGTAGGATATGAACTTAGCCTTCAGGTGTTTGTTGATGATTTCTAAAAACTTCTCCTTTCCAACGGTAACATCCCAATGTGCTACTATATAGTCATAGCCTATGTAGTTTAGCCAATCCACTATTGCCATACCATCGGTTTTTAGGGATATACCAGACGTGACCCAAGTATCTCCACCGTCAAGAATGAGACATTTGTCCCTTCCCCTCTGTTGCACGATGGTCTTTATCACAGTAGCTATTTGTGGGGCACCACCCGTCTTTCCGTATTCTCTTGCAAGCCTTATAAAGCTACTACAAGTCATAGTGTAGGCTTCCACACTGCCGGGCTTTATGTTGTAATACTTCATAAATTCCGTTCCAGTTAGAAAACCGGGCGTTCCCCTTAGCTCGTTGGGAGCTAACAAATTCATAGGCTCTGGGAAATATACTGGCTTTAAGTGTCCATGAATATCCGAAGTAAAGATCAACGTAAGGTTTCCGTAACTTTTAAAGTCTAAGAGTTCCTCAAAAGAGGGCTTTCTCCTTTTTGCAAAAGACACTCCACCAAGAGCGACTAAACCCAAAAAAGCAGAGCTTTTAAGCAGTTCCCTTCTCGAAATCGCCATTTCCGCCTCCTCTTTTTAGTTTAAAAAGCGGGGGGTGGCCCCGCAAAGGTAATTTACTTGTTTACAGGAGAGTCAGGATGTAGTAAGAAAGTTGCTATATTCATTATATCCTCTGGGGTAAGAGCCCCGTGATACCCAAACCTTGGCATAGAAGAGCAGGGATAGACAGACCAAGCGTTGTAAATGATGTTATACACGGTTTTCAGCTTTTCCAAGCCTTCGGGTGTGTTCATATTTTCTTTGGTAATACCATACCTTTTGCCATAGCCGGTAAGCTGAGGGCCCATCGTTCCACCGGGAACACCCTTTTCTATAAGATGACATGCATAGCAGTTTCCGCCCTTATCTGTGGGTTTGTCTGGAAAACCGTAAGTTGCAAACCTTCCACCCCTTGCGCTTTCAACAACATTTTTACCTTCCTTCCAATCCCCCCAGAATATACCCCACTGTGGATAGTTTATATTTTTTGTTTCAAGTTCCATCACCCTTTGAATTTCCCTTGCGGGCATTGCCTCTCTGGATGGATACTTAGAGCATATTTTCTGGGATTCGTCTTGATTGAGCTTCCACGCAAACTTAGGATCCTGATCAAGCCCACTTTTTAAAACCGCAATCACCTCTTCTTCCTTTACAGATTCCTCTGCTTTTTTAGCTTTTTGCTTTTGCTGGGGTGTAGCTACAAGTGGTAAGCCTGCCAATAACAAGCTCGCAATCAAAACTTTTTTCTTCATCTTTCACCTCCCTATACCTGGAACTTTTATTTCAGTGCCGTTGCCTGTAGCATAGAGGAACGTAGATAGGGCTACTGCTAAGTCCGAATGAGGTTCAAAGGTGGGCCATCTCATCTGTCTTATGCATTCTGCATACCTGTAGTGCATGGTCATAGGCTGAGCCCATCTTACCAAGTATTTGGGGAATATGGAGACAGCCTTTCCAGCTTCCCCTGGTCTGTCCGCACTCCAAAGAAGAGTTGCTCTTATTCTTGCTTCTCTTTGTCCTGCATGACAGGTAGCGCAGTTAAAGTCCCATGGACCAATTCTTGCGTAGTAGATCCTTTTTCCGATGTCATACATCTTCTTAACTTGTGGGTCTTTTAGGTTTACGTTTATCTTATGTCCGTTAGAAGCCATGGAAATATACATAACTATGGCGTCGTACTCTCCCATGCACTGGCTTTTGCCCCAACATTGTTTAACAAACTTTTTAACTTCCTCTGGTTTCATTCCAGCATACTGCTGCAAGCACCAACCAATCCTTGTCTCAAGGTCCATTACCTTTTTGGCATCGGGAAAGTATCGTGGAAGTTGGGCAAGGGCTCCCTCTATCTTTCCTGGTCCCAAACCAAAATCACACTTGTCAAGATTATACTTCTTGAACGCTTCCTTACCCATTTCAGCCCATATCTCCCCTGGGTTTATTCCTTCGGCCATCATCCTGTTGAACTCCTGAACAAGCCTTATTTCCTCTTCAGGGGAAAGCTCTTGGTCTTGAGCCTTTGCGTGCTTGTAGCCTAAAAAGCCAGCCCCAAAAAGGCTGGTGAGGACAGCACTCAGAAGAATAGCTTTCTTACGCATGGTTTAAACCTCCCTTACACCACTTTTATATCTGCAGTTTTTTCCCACTTGCCCCCTTTGTTGTCTTCGTAAGCTATCTTTATTATCCCGGATTCCTCCACCTTAAGAGGTAGTGCTATAAAGGGATTGGCACTCACTCCCGCTCCCATGTTCATCTCGCTAACTACTTTGTCGTTGTAAAGAAGGACGAGCTTGGTTAAGTTGTGGGGAGGCACTTCTTGCCCAGTTTGCGGGTCTCTCCTTGGTGGCGTCATAGGATGGGTAATAACCATTTGGACTCTGATGATTTCACCTTTTTTTGCTTCCTTTGGCACACGAACTATGGCAGTCCCTATAGCCATACCACACCTCCTTTATGTTTGATTTAGAAAAAACTTACTTATTAACCACAACCCCCGGCGGTAACCTTAACCTCTTTGGTGGCCATTACAAAAGTCCCGTCCTTTAGCTGGAGAATGGCTCTAACGTTGGAAGTCTCTCCCATCTTTATCCTGGTGGACAGGAAAACTACTCCATTTTGTGGGGTAAATTTTACGTCCGTGATCCACGGTATGGGGTTTTTATCTACAAAGATCCAGAGTCTTTCTACCTTATCCACAGGAATGGTGGATTCTACTGTTATGGGCACGTTAGCTCCAGATTCTGCGATGGTTGGGGCAGTGATTTTGATGTCCGCAGTTTCCTTGATGGTTTTGAAGTCCACCCCTATCCTTTTCTTAACGTCTTCCTCTAACTTGGAAGAGGCAAAGGCTGGCTTGACTGCTGGTGCTAAGGTTAGCCCAGCTACCGCTACCGCACTTAGCAGTAAAAACTTCCTTCTGTTCATGACTCGACCTCCTAACAGGTTTTTATGTTATAAAGCTTGCAAGCTTTGGTTATGGTTTTCAGATAGTCCTCTTTTGGTCTGCTACCAAAGATTAGACTAACTACTCTGTCTTGCTTTGGATCATAGATCACAACGGTGGGAGTTCCGGGCACACCAAACTTTCTGGCTAACTTGCTTCCTTCGTCTGACCTTATGTCTAATTCTACAAACACGAAGTTGGAGAGCTTTTTAAACACTTCCTCATCTGAAAATACAAAGTCCTCCACCTGCGCACAGTAAGGACAAAACTGGCTTTTAAAGTAGAATACAACCAACTTGTTTTCAGATATAGCCCTATTTATCTTTTCATTGGCGAGAGAATTTCCATATAAGAACAATCCTACAACCAGCAGTTTGATAACAATGCTCATCATGAGAAAATAATATACACGCCTACTAAAAAAGCTTCACTAATTTTTTCTTATACTGTTTTTTAAAAAACTTATATAACCTTTTTAGAATATTCTCATAAAGGAAATCTTTTGTGCTTAAGGTAGTAAAGCAAGGTTAGGATGACCAAGGTTAAAGTAATAAAACCCGCTATTGGAAAGGCTAATAGCCTATTTATTCTGAGAAACGTATCAAGGAGTAAAAGAAACAGAAGATAAAAGCCGTAAGCAACTAAGAGGAAAGAAAGGAATTGAAAAAAATAATGTTTTATCCGCTTTAGCATTTACGCCTCCAGCATTTTTTCTATGGTCAGTGCTACCGATTGGGCTAAGGCTTTCAGATTGTACCCTCCCTCAAGGGCAAAGAGAATTGGAATGTTTAAATCCTTTGCGGTTTTTAAGATGTTTTCCACGATCTTTCCTATACCTTCTGTGCTTACGTTCAAAAAGGTTAGTGGATCATCTTTGTGTATGTCATACCCTGCGGAAACTAAGAGGAACTCCGGTGAGTACTCTCTTATGAGCTTTGGGACGAGCTTTGAGTATATCTCTTCAAACTCCTTGTCTCCTGCTCCTGCACTAAGAGGAACGTTGTAGGTATAACCATAGCCTTTGCCTACTCCCCTTTCTTCTGCTGAACCTGTGCCTGGATAGAAGGGATACTCGTGGGAAGAAAAGTAAAAAACTCTATCCTCTTCGTAAAAACTTCTTTGCGTGCCGTTTCCATGGTGGGCATCAAAGTCTATGATAAAGACCCTGCTTAGTCCCTTTTTTAAAAGGTAGTGAGCCCCGATTGCTATGTTGTTGAATAGGCAAAATCCCATAGCCTTTGACCTTTCGGCGTGATGCCCAGGTGGTCTTATGGCACAAAAAACTGCTTCCACCTCCTTTGAAAGCAGTCCATCTATGCCTTCCAAAACTGCCCCAACCGCATATAGTGCAGTTTCGTAAGACATGCTGTATGCGTATGTGTCTGGGTCTAAGTATCCACCTCCAGCCAAACAAAAATCGTGAATTTCCTGGATGTAACCTATGTCGTGGTTTAAGCTAACCTCTTCTACAACAGCCCTTCTTGGTTTTATCTTTATTACGTGTTTGAATAAGCCTCTTGCTTCTAACTCCTGCACTATGCTTATGAGCCTGTCTTTGTTCTCCGGATGGCCCCTTTCGTTATGTTCTAAGTATATGTCATCGTATATAAGTCCAGTTTTCATGAGTTTATGCTTCCTCCTAACTTTTCTGCTAACTCCTCTAACTTGGTAAGCTTTTCCCAAGGTAGTTCTTCTTTGCCAAAGTGTCCATAACATGCGGTCTTTTTGTATATGGGTTTTCTCAGATCCAAAAACTCTATCATTCTCCTTGGGTTAAGTGGAAAGGTCTCAAGAAGGGCTTTTTTTATTCTTTCCTTTTCCATCCTTTCAGTTCCATAAGTTTCTATGTCAAAGGCTATAGGCTCGCTAACACCAAAAGCATAAGCAATCTGAACCAAACACCTGTCTGCATAGCCACCGGCTACCACGTGTTTTGCCATCATCCTTGCCAAATAAGAAGCACTTCTGTCAGTCTTTGTAGGATCCTTTCCGGAGAAGGCACTTCCTCCAGAGTAGGCGGTATCTCCGTATGCGTCGGATACTATTTTCCTACCTGTTTGCCCCACGTCTGCAACTGGACCACCAAGCACAAACCTTCCGGAAGGATTTACCAATATCCTTGTTTCTTTGCTAATGCATCTACTTGGCACTACTTTTTTTACCACTTCTTCTACAAGGAAATCTCTCAGCTTTTCAAGGGACACGTCTGGATCGTGCTGAACAAAAAGAATGATATCTTTTACGAAGATAGGAAAATTGCCTTCGTATGCTACCGTTACCAAAGCCTTTCCGTCTGGTCTTATAAACGGAGCTTTTCCTAACTTTCTTAGTTCTGCTATTTTTTTGGATAGTGCATGGGCAACGGTTATAGGAAGAGGCATGTAGTTTTCTGTTTCATTGCAAGCATAACCAACTACCGTAGCGGTATCTCCTGCCCCTTCCTGAGATAGGCCTAAGACTATGTCTGGGCTCTGCTCTTCTATGGAAATTATCACTGCCGAAGCATCCGCATCAAAACCAAGCTCAGGCCTGTTATATCCAACCTCTTTTATGATAGACCTTACCACTCCCGGAATATCTACATAACCTTCCGTTGATACATGGCCCGCCACAAAGGTCATGCCTGAAATTACCATAACCTCTAAGGAAACTCTACTGTAAGGGTCTTTTTTTATAAACTCATCCAAAAGGGCATCCGCAATTAGGTCTGCTACTTTGTCCGGATGACCTTCTGTGGGAGACTCCGCCATTCTAATTTGCATGAAAAAATTCTATCATATCTCAATCCCCTATAGGCACGTAAGAAACGATTTGGATTTCCTCTAAAAGTTGACATCCTCCATCGAATTTAAAATAATTTATTGTGTTCGGCAGAGACATAAGCCCCTTCATAGTAATGGACCTTCTTAGGGAAGCCCAAAACATTCCCGACGTGATCCATTTGGAGATAGGAGAACCGGACCTAAAGCCTCCGCCGGAGGCAATAGACAGGCTGAACTTTGCAATAAAGAACAATTTTTTTAACTACACACCTGCCTTGGGCCTTTGGGAACTCAGAGAAAGAATAGCCAAGCATTATTGGGATTACTACCGTGTGGAAATCCCACCCAACAGGATAGTTATCACCACCGGCACCTCTGGAGCCTTTCTGGTCGTTTATTCCATACTTCTTAAGCCATACGACAGAATAGCCCTTGCGGACCCATCCTATCCTTGCTACAAAAACTTTGCCAATTTATTAAGCATTGAGCCAGCATTTATAAACGTGGATGCAAGCACCAATTATCAGATAACACCGGAACATTTGAAAGGCTTGGACGTAAAAGCAGTGCATATTTCCTCTCCTTCTAACCCTACCGGTACTGTGTACGATGAGAAAAACTTAAAAGAACTTTGCGAATACTGTAAAGATAAAGGAATATACCTTATTTCGGACGAAATTTACCACGGGCTGGTCTATGAAAAAAAGGAGAAAACTGTTCTTGAATTTTGGGACAAAGCTATTGTAATAAATGGGTTTTCTAAGTTCTTTTGCATGCCGGGATTTAGGCTTGGTTGGATGGTGCTTCCAGAGGAGCTTGTAAGGTTCGCTGAGATTGTTATTCAAAATGTATTCATAAGTGCTCCAACGCTTAGTCAGTATGCTGCCCTCGGGGCTTTTGATTATGAGTATTTATCACAGATCAGACAGACTTTCAAAATAAGAAGGGATCTACTTTACGAAGGAGTAAGGGACATATTCAGGATAGACGCAAAACCAGAGGGTGCCTTTTACCTTTGGGCGGATGTTTCCAAATACACCCAAGACTCATATCAGTTTGCGCTTAAGTTGCTCAAGGAAGCAAAAGTGGCCCTTACCCCTGGCGTGGATTTTGGAAGAAACAACACGCACAAGTTTATTAGGCTTGCATACACCAGAAGGGAAGGGGAGCTAAGGCTTGCCATAGAAAGACTGAAGGAGTATCTCTCATGAGTTTTTTGATGGATACCTACAAAAGGCTTCCTGTTTCCTTTGTGCGCGGAGATGGTGTTTTCCTCTACGATGAGGAGGGTAAGAGATACTTGGACCTTGTGGGTGGGGTGGCGGTAAATGTGCTGGGACACTCAGACCAGGACCTGGTAAGGGCGCTGTGCGAGCAAGCAAACAGACTCTGGCACATTTCTAACCTCTACCAAAACCCTTGGCAGGAGGAGGTAGCAAAGCTTTTAGTGGAACAGTTTCGGGAGCCTGCAAAGGTCTTTTTCTGCAACAGCGGTGCGGAAGCCAACGAGGGTGCCATAAAGTTGGCAAGAAGATACTTTTGGGAAAAAGGTGAGAAAAGATACAGGATTATAACCTTTAAAAACTCCTTTCACGGAAGGACCTTTGGGGCTATGTCCGCCACCGCTCAGGAGAAAATTCAGAAGGGTTTTGAGCCGTTGCTTGAGGGCTTTGACTACGCTGAGCTAAACGATATAAAGTCCGTTGAAAGGGCTCTCAAAAGGGAAACTGCGGGCATAATGCTTGAGGTGATCCAAGGGGAGGGTGGTATAAAGGAGGCGGATGGTGAATTTTTGATAAAAGTGCAGGAGCTTTGCAGGAGGGACGGGTTACTCCTGATCATAGATGAAGTGCAAACAGGTTTGGGAAGGACGGGAAAATTCTATGGCTATCAGCACTTTGGAATAAAACCAGACATAATAACCTTGGCAAAGGGGCTTGGGGGCGGTTTTCCCATAGGTTGCGTGTTGGCAAAGGAGGAGGTAGCAAAGGCCTTTAAACCCGGGAGTCACGGCTCCACCTTTGGAGGAAATGCCTTAGCCTGTGCGTGTGCCAAAGTTGTGGTAGAGAAGGTTTCAAAGCTTTTGGACCATGTGGAGGAGGTGGGATTTTATTTCAAAGAGAGGTTGAGATCTTTTGGAAAAGTGAGGGGAAGGGGTTTGATGCTGGGGCTTGAAAGGGAGGAAAACTGCCAAGAAGTGGTTTTAAAAGCTTTGGAAAAAGGACTGCTCATAAATTGCACCTCAGAGAGGGTTATAAGGTTTGTTCCACCTTTGATAATACAAAAGGAACACGTAGATTTTGCGGTAGATGTTCTTAAGGAGATACTCTGATGTTTAGAATAGGTTTTGGCTTTGATTCGCACAGTTTTGAAGAAGGAAAACCTTTGGTTTTGGGAGGGGTGTTGATTGATTTTCCAAAGGGCCTTAAGGCTCACTCTGATGGGGATGTGCTACTTCACGCTCTGACTGACGCCCTTCTTTCTGCGGTAGGAGAAGAGGACATAGGACAGCTTTTTCCAGACAAGGATCCACAGTGGAAATCCGCTCCCTCTTCTTTGTTTTTAAAGTCAGCCCTTGAAAGAGTTTCAAAGAAAGGGTACGAAATAATAAACTTAGACTGCACTCTAATCGGAGACGAGCCCAAAATTGCACCTATAAAAGGCAAAATAATACAAAACCTTTCTTTACTTTTGGGAATAGATCGGACGCGAATATCCATAAAGGGAAAGACACGGGAAGGATTCTGCCAGGCAGAAGGTATAGCTTGTTTCTGTGTGGTATTACTTCAGGAAAAGAAAGCATAGCCACCGTATCCTACCACAGCATCCTTATCCCCATAGGCTTCTGCGGATGTAGCATAAGCCACAAGCTCAGGTTTGAGATTTCTTCTTTTACTCCACATCATGGCACTCAAAATCCCAACCTTTCCACAGGCTTGGCACTCTTTAAAAATCTGTTGATCTAACTTTGTAATGCCTTCATGACAGTAGGTATCTATCCGCCTTGCTATTTCGTCTGGATAGTAGTGACTTAGGTCTGAGCTCACAATAAACCGTGTTTCATCCTCACAGAAGAATTCTAAAACTTTTAGCAAAATGTCAGGCTCGGCTCTTCCGTAAAGGACTGGTATTATGGAAAATTCTTCCACAGCCACCTGCAAGAAAGGTAACTGAACTTCTATGGAATGCTCCATTAGGTGTGGTAGGTTATCTAAGGCGTGAGTAAAGTTAAATTTCTTAAGGAATTCCTCTATCCTATCCCTATCAACTCTTACCAACCCTAAGGGGGTTTCAAAAAACTCGTAGTCTCCAAAGGATATACCTACAAAATCCACAAAGTGGGATGGACCTATAAGCAGAAAACTCAGACCTTTAAAACCTTTAAAAAGCCCATAGATCCTACCTGCTACCTTTCCACTGTAGGCATAACCAGCATGGGGAGAAATTACTCCCAGTGGCACTTTTGATGTAGGATTTCCAAGCAGTCTATTTACCACTTCTCTCAGCTTTGCTGGATCCTTTGGATAAAAACTTCCTGCAACTGCCGGTTTTCTTATCCTCACAAAGATAAATTTAAAACCTATGAAGGCTTTAGCCTGGATGTCTGACAAGAAAAACGGCAAAGTTCTATGTAAAGCCTGCAAACAAAGATGCATACTGGATGATGGAGAGTATGGAAAATGTGGGGTGCGCGTAAATGAAGGGGGAAAGTTATACCTAACTGTCTATGGCTTAGTATCTGCCATTCACCTAGATCCTGTAGAGAAAAAGCCCCTCTATCACTTTTTACCCGGCACAAAAACCTTGTCTATTGGCACTGTAGGCTGCAACTTCTCATGTAAGTTTTGCCAAAATTGGGAAATATCCCAGTATCCGAAGTTGAACAATTACAGAGTTTTTGGTGATAGCTATTCGCCGGAAGACCTAATTCAGATTGCCAACAAGTTTCAAATACCCTCCATATCATACACCTACAATGAACCGGTCATTTTCTTTGAGTTTGCTTACGATACAATGAAGCTGGCTTACGAAAAAGGTATAAAGAATATCTTTGTCACCAGCGGTTATGAAACCGAAGAGGTTTTAGAAGCCTCTGTGCCCTTCCTCTCAGCCATGAACATAGATCTCAAAGCCTTCTCGGATGAGTTTTATAAAAACATATGCGATGCAAGGCTAAAGCCAGTGCTTAAAACCATAGAAAAAGCATACAAGCTCGGTATATGGATAGAGATAACAACCCTTCTTATCCCAGGTTATAACGATTCGGAGAGTGAGATAAGAAGCATAGCAAGATTCATCAGAGATATTTCTCCAGACATTCCCTGGCACATCTCAAGGTTCTTTCCTGCATACCTTATGATGGGTGTTAGGCCCACGCCCGTTGAAACTCTCAAAAAGGCTTATCAGATAGGAAAAGAAGAAGGCTTGAACTATGTCTATGTAGGAAACTATCAAGATCCCGATTTAACATCCACATACTGTCCTTCCTGTGGATATGTAGTTATAGAAAGAAGTGGCTATTTAGGGGAAAAGGTAAAGTTTCATCTGAAAGAGGGTAAGTGTGAAAATTGCGGTTTCCAGATAGCGGGGGTTTTTTAGAATTTTCTCTTATAATGTTTTTATAAACTTATTAAGGAGGTAAGATCGTGAGTAAGCACGTGGTCATACTTGGTGGCGGAATAGGCGGTATTGCCACAGCTTATAACTTAAGGAGAATGGACAGCAACCTAAAAATCACCGTTGTATCCGGTAGGCCCTACTTTGGTTTTACTCCATCCTATCCACACTTGGCCTTAGGTTGGAGAAGGTTTGAGGACATAACTATCCCTCTTGGAAGCCTGCTTTCCAAACACGGTATTGATTATGTGCCAGAAAACGGAGAGAGAATAGACCCAGACAACAACAAGCTTTGGACCACTTCTGGAAAGGAGATAGGATACGATTACTTGGTTATTGCCACAGGTCCTAAGCTTGTGTTTGGAGCAGAAGGACAGGAACAATACTCCACTTCCGTATGCACCGCAGAGCACGCCTTGGAACTTCAGAAGAAACTGGAAGAATTTTACAAAAATCCAGGTCCTGTGGTAGTTGGTGCCATACCTGGTGTTAGCTGTTTTGGTCCCGCTTACGAGTTTGCGCTGATGCTACACTATGAGCTAAAGAAGAGAAACCTAAGACACAAAGTGCCCATAACTTACATAACTTCTGAGCCCTATCTGGGACACCTTGGGTTGGGTGGTGTAGGTCCCTCCAGAAGAATAATGGAAGACCTATTTGCGGAGAGAAGCATAAGATACATAACCAACGTAAAGGTAACCAAAGTAGAGCCAGATAAGGTCATATATGAAGACCTTGACGGAAAGGTTTACGAAGAGCCTTGCAAGCTGTCCATGCTAATGCCAAGGTTTATGGGTCCAGAAGTGGTAGCCTCCGCAGGGGACAAGGTGGCAAACCCTGCAAACAAAATGGTCATAGTCAATAAATGCTTCCAAAACCCAACCTACAAAAACATCTACGGTGTGGGCGTAGTAACTGCCATTCCTCCTGTGGAACAAACACCCATACCTACAGGTGCACCAAAAACGGGTATGATGATAGAACAGATGGCAATGGCTGTGGCAAAGAACATAATAAACGATATAAGAAACTCCACGGATAGGTATGCACCAGAACTTTCTGCCATATGCATAGCGGACATGGGTGCGGACGCAGGTTTCTTCTACGCAAAACCAGTCCTTCCACCAAGGGCTGATGTAAAGTTTGCAAAGGGCAGGTGGGCACACCTTGTAAAGTCTGCCTTTGAAAGATACTTTATGTGGAAGGTAAAGAGTGGAAACATTGCACCTTGGTTTGAAGAGGAAGGGTTAAAGATAATTTTTGGAGCTAGAGGTGTAACACTCTGCCCAGATTGTTCTGGAGCACCTGGACAGGCTTGCTAAAAGAGCGGGGGCAAAGCCCCCATCTTCTTTATTTAAGTGAGAGTATCCACTGAGCCAGTAGCTTTGCCTCTTCTTCTGTCACGTTCTGTGGAGGCATAGGCACGTTCCCCCACTCTCCCACTCCACCGTTTTTTATCCTTTGAGCTAAATAATCCACCTTTCCCGCTTCTCTCTTTGCCACATCTTTAAAAGCAGGTCCTACCTTCTTTGCGTTTATATCATGACAAGCAAAACAGCCCTTTGACTTAGCCAAAGCCTCTGCATTAACAGCGGTAGGTGCTTGAGCAACAGCTTGTGGTTTCTCTTCTTGTTTAGCCTGTTGTTCCTGTGTTGGTGTGGAAGGCTGTTTAGCCTCTTCCTTAGGCCTTTGCTGGCAAGAAACCGCAAATAAAGCAAGACCTGCTAAACCAGCAACGACTAAGTGCTTCATCTTAAAACCTCCTTTAGAAAGTTTGGTATAATTATTATTTAATTATTTAAGAGGAGGTTATGCATGCCAAACACTAAGCAGGCTGAAAAGCGTATGAGAAGG
>NZ_DAIQAX010000001.1:270551-270941 GCF_036781485.1 Thermocrinis sp. | reverse complement strand
CAAAATTAGCCAAGAGATGGGAAACAGTTGGATAAAAAGCATAATAAACGCAAGGCTTGAACTAAGTAGGCTTTATAGAAAAAATCCATCCTTAGTAAAAAAGTCCGAAGAAGAACTTCAAGAAGCGTGGGAAGATGCGATCAAAAGCTTAATCGGTTGGTTTAAATATCCAGAAAACAAGACCATAGCAAAACGGTTTTTTGGGAGGCTACCGACGGAGAAAGACTTCCCAAGCAAGTGTCCATACACCTTTGAACAGGTGCTTGAGTATGAACCTTGGATTGAGGAGATTTAGCATGGCTATAAGAATCTCCGAAAACCTCAAAGAGCTATACGAAAAAGACTTTTACCTTTGGGTTATGGAAAACCTAAGGCTTTTGAAGGAGAGGC
>NZ_DAIQAX010000001.1:228892-270451 GCF_036781485.1 Thermocrinis sp. | reverse complement strand
CAAAATTAGCCAAGAGATGGGAAACAGTTGGATAAAAAGCATAATAAACGCAAGGGAGGGGTTGGAGCTTATGTTTGATGAAAGCCCTTCCTTAAGAGGAAAAGCTCAGCAAGAGTTAGAAAAAAGCTGGAGGATAGCAGTAAAAAGGCTCATAGCTTGGTTCAAATATCCAGAGAATATAGCTTTAGCAAGGAAGTTTTTTGGAAGGCTACCAACGGAAAAAGACTTTCCAAGCAAGTGTCCATACACCTTTGAACAACTGCTTGAGTATGAACCTTGGATAGAATAAACTGTAATATGCCATGGAAAACGGCAGGGGAAGGTTGATACAAAAGCTAAGAGGCTTACAAAAAAGCGGTGCAAAGGCTTTGGTTTCTTACCTTATGGTGGGCTATCCTACCTTTGAGGACTCTTTGGAAGCCTTTAGAGTTGTACTCCGGGAAGGCACGGATATTTTGGAGATAGGCTTTCCCTTTTCTGACCCTGTGGCGGATGGTCCTAAAATTCAAAGGGCTCACGAGGTAGCCCTAAGCAACGGTATAAAGTCTAAGGATGTTTTTAAGGCTTCAAGTCTTTTAAAGGAAGAGTTCAAAGATGTGCCCTTTCTTCTGATGACTTACTACAATCCCATATTTAGGATCGGGCTTGAGAGGTTTGTAAAGCTCGCAAAGGACAACGGCATAGACGGCTTTATCGTGCCAGACCTTCCGCCAGAAGAATGCGAAGAGTTAAAAAAGGTATGCGAAAAAGAATCTATGGCTTTGGTGCTTTTGGCTTCTCCCACAAGCACCGAAAGAAGGCTTAAACTCATATGTCAATACACAGATGAGCTAACTTACTTTGTTTCTTTAACTGGAACCACGGGGGAAAGGGAAAAACTGCCCTTAGAAAGGCTAAGGAAAAATCTAAGTCTTTACAGAAGGGTGTGTAAAAAGCCTGTGGTGGTTGGGTTTGGAGTGTCAAAGGGAGAGCAGGCAAAAGAAATAGCTACGATGTCTGACGGTGTGGTGGTCGGAAGCGCCCTCGTTAAACTCTGTGGAGAAAGAAAGTTTGAGGAGTTGGCAGAAAAAGTCAGGGAGCTAAAAGAAAGCATGCTATCACCTTCTTACTCCCCCTGATATTTCAGAGATTGGTAAGATCACGCTTAGCACCACAAAGGCTACGAGAATACCTATAACCAGCATGGCAATAGGCTCAGCCAATCTTAGCCAAAGGTTTATAACCCTCATGGCTTGCTGGTCGTAGACCCTCTCCAAAAGGGAAAGGGACCTTTCCAGCTCTCCGCTCTTTTCGCCCACTGCCAAAAGACTAACAAAGAGTGGAGGGAAAACTTCTTTGGACCTTAGAAGTTCCGAAAGGCTTTTGCCCTTTGCTACCTGTTCCGGCAAGTCTTCCAGCTTTTTTCTGATATATTCGTTGGTTATACTGCCTATGCTCAAAGAGAGGGCTCTGACCATAGGTATGCCAGAAAAGAGAGCCATCCTCAGACTTCCCGCAAACCTTGAAAGCTGAAAGTAAAAGGAAACTTTTCCAAATATGGGGATCTTCAAAAAGTATCTGTCTAAGCTCTCCTTACTTATTAATCTTCTTCTGAGGAGCAAAAGCACGAGGGCAAGGGGTAAAAGGTAAAAGGCATAGCCAAGAAGGTTTGAAAAGAAAAGAAGAATTTTTGTTATTAGCGGTAGTTCCTTTCCCAAACCGCTTAGCACACTGGCGACCTTTGGGATCACAAACTTAACCACCAAAAGCACAGAAAGAAAACTAAAGACTATAACAAAGGCAGGGTAAGTTAAAGAGGAAAAAACCTTTGCCCTAACCTCGGACATTCTACGCAAAAACTCTCCTCCAATGTCCAAAACCTTTTCTAAGTTTTCTCCCCTCTCTGCAGTCTTTAACATTTCTAAGATAAACTCTGGAAAGATCTCTCCCTTTTCAAAGGCTGTGTGTATAGGTTCTCCTTTCTCTATGGCTTCCTTTACGGAAAGTAAAGCTTGTTTTATTCTTCTGTCTTCTACCTGTTGGCTTGCGGTCTCGAGGGCTTTTAAAAGGTTCAATCCGGAAGAAAGCAAAAGCGACAGCTGGGTCAAAACAAAAGCTAAGTCTTCTTGGGAGGGCTTTCTCCTAAAGATTTCTTTCTTCCAAAAGCTTTTGGTAGGCTCTTCTATCTTTATGGGCTTTATGCCCTGAGAGGTCAGAACTTCGTAAGCGGAAACTCCTTCTGGCACTTCTATTTTACCGCTTCTTAAGTTCCCAAACTGGTCTATGCCTTTGTATATCTTTACTTTCTTCACGGCTTTAAGACGTATTCTCTGTCTTCTATGATTATACGGTATTTTTCGGGCAAACCTTTAAAGCTCTTTTGAGTAGTGCCCGCATTTTCTGCAAGAAAAGAAAAGGACTTAAACTTTGCCAGTTTTATGAGCTTTTCCTCTTCGTAGAAGTTTATACTACCGTAAGGGTAAGGAAACTCGTAGTAGTAAAGGATGCCATCTTTGAATATGTAGGCGCACTTGACCATGCCTTCGTAGTAGTCCCCCGCATAGGTGTGTAAAAACAGCTTGTCCTCTTCCATGTAGGCGTCCTTTGCGGACATCAGCTTTCTTTGAATGTTCCAAACAAGCAAAGACTCATCCCTTAGTCTCTGACTGCTTTCCACCACGAAAAGAGAGCTTTCTGTGCCAGACTTTAAAACGTAAGACAAAAGACCAAAGAGCAAACCAAGCAATAAAAGGACAACAAGAACCTCAACAAGCGTAAAGGCTTTTTTCATCTTTTGTAGATGTATATTACCGCACTGCGGTATTTAAGCTCTACCTCCTTTATGTTGGGATAGTCCTTCAGATTTTTTTCTTTAACTTCTATGCTATCAAACTTGTTCTGTATGACTGAGTTGCTCAAAAAGATCACGTCTTCGTAAAGCTTTTTTGAAAGTTGATATTCCCTTTGGGCGTTTGCTAAGAGTTCAAAGAGCACACCAAAGCCTATAGCCAAAACCGTTAAAGCGACCAAAACCTCCACAAGCGTAAAGCCTTTACAGGTTCCAAACATCTATGTCGTCTTCTGTGCCTTCCCTTCCGTCTGGACCAAAGGACCTAAGCTCAAAGGGTCTTTGCACACCCGGAGATATGTAAATAAAATCGTTGCCCCACGCATCCTTTGGAAGCTTGTCCAAATATTGCCTCCATCTGTTGGGCACGGGAGGAGTGTTTGGCTTTTCCACCAAAGCCCTTAGCCCCTGCTCGGTTGTTGGATAAAAGCCGTTGTCAAGCTTATACTGCTCAAGGCTGTCTTTTATAGCTTTCATCTGAACCTTTGTTGCCTCCACCTTTGCCTCATCCACCCTTCCTGTGATCCTTGGCACCACAATAGCCGCAAGTATTCCAAGAATGACTATAACCACCAAAAGCTCAATGAGAGTAAAGCCCTTTTTCATCCTTGATTATTTTAAACCCTAAACCTGAAATAAGCCGCGCTTTTGGACACGGTAAAGCACAAAGACTTAAAATAGTACTGTCCGAGGTGCCCATACTCTACAAGCACTTTCCCATATCCTTTGTGGTTTCCAAAGTGGAGGGGGATAGGCTTGTAAAGGACATAAACATATTTTACAAAATAGAGAAGGACAACGGCTATTGCACCTATCTAGATCCAAACGTTGGATGCACCCTTGGCCAAGAAAAACCCTATCTTGCAAACAGTACCCTTTCTCAATAATAAAGGATCAGCTAAACAGATATTTGGTGAATTTAGACCTAACCTGTCTTGGTTTTAACACAGACGAAAACATGCTCGTAGAACTACCAAAAGAAATACTAAGGGAGTTTGTTATAAGAGGATACTTAAAGATCATCTATTACCATCTCCAACGGAGGAGGCTAAAAGCAGTATGACGGAAGGAGGAAGTCCCTTTGTTTTATAATAAAAAACCGGGGAGTTAGAACACATGGGCTTTTTTATTGTACTACTTCTTTTATTTCTTGGGTCTTCCCTTTCCCAAGAAAGATACGTAAAAGTTTTATACAGCGATGGAAGGGTTCAAGTTGTAGACACAAGAAAGGTTCCTCTGAGTTCTCTAAAGGCCAGAGGGGATGTTATTTACGTAGAAAAACCAATAAAGCTGAATCTTCTGGACGATGTTGCCTACTCCTCCTCTGTTGCTTTGAGGGGCTCTTCCAATCAAAGCATTAGCGTAAGAACATACAACGGACAAAGACTTTCCATACTTCACCTTGGGGCTAATGTTAGCTTTTCTGGGAGCTGTTCTGGAAGCTTGGAAAATCTAACATGCTCTGACGGGAATTTAAGCATAAATGTTTCTTCCACCACAGACTGGAGATTAATAGTCCAGTCCTTTGGCAGAAACTTACAGCGCTCAGACTTTTCCATTCCTGCCTATTACATAGGTACTGGTGCGGCAAACACCGGAAAGACCGGAAGGAATGTGATAATAGGGGTGATAGATACAGGTATAGACTGGTGCCACCCAGCCTTTAGAAAACCGGACGGCTCTTCCAAAATCCTATACTTTTATGAGCCAAGCACAAACACCGAATACACAAAAACCCAAATAGAGCAGTTTATAAGGCAGGGAAGGTGCAACGAGGATTACGATGGACATGGCACCCATGTGGCTGGTATAGCATCTTACATCGCAAAGGATGCGGAGCTTATAGTGGTGCGCACAAACCTTGAGGATACAGACATCATCTTGGGTTTGGAATACTTGAAGAGGAAAAAGGATGCCCTTAACAGACCTATGGTGGTGAATATGTCCTTAGGGGGACATTTTGGACCTCATGACGGCACAAGTTTTTTAGAAAAAGAGATTGCTCGATACTCTGGGAAAGGTTTTGTTGTTGTTGTGTCAGCTGGGAACGAGGGCCACAGAAAGATTCACGCAAAGCTAAACAGTATTTCATCCACAACTTCCGTAGGGATTAACTCGTCCACAGGGGATATAGTGGACGGCTGGTATAAAAACGGCACGCTTAGGGTTGAGTTTTGTAATAGCTCTGGTGGTTGTCTGTCTGCAAACCCAGGGTCTAAAGCAAGCGGAAGTGTGGGAGGATGTAATGTGGAGATTGATAACACCACATCAAGCCATCCTTTGAACGGAGATGGAAGGTTCACAGTTTCGTTTAATTGCACTGGAAATCTCACGCTAAAGCTCACGCCAGTTAGCGGAACGCCAAGGGCAGACCTATACTTATCTAGAAACAGTGAATTTACCAACTTCTTTTTAGAAGACGGTCTTGGTGGCTATCTTGGAACGGTTGCTGTGCCCGGCACATCTCCGCATGTTATAACCGTAGGTGCTCTAACCTCAAGGTGGAGTTCTACAGACTTCAGGAGTTTTACAGACTTAGGTAAGATCGCCTACTTCTCTTCCCGTGGACCAACCAGAGATGGAAGGATAAAACCGGATGTGGTGGCTCCCGGCTACTTTGTGCTTGGTCCTCTTGCAGGGACCATCCAATACATCACAAAGGCAGGCACTTCTATGGCTGCCCCGGTGGTAGCTGGTTTAGTAGCGCTCATTTTGGAAAGCAATCCTAACTTAACTGTGGATGAAGTAAGAGGAATCTTAACTTCTCAAGCACTTTCTGACGATTTCACAGGAACGCTTCCAAACAACGTATACGGCTACGGAAAGGCTTTCCTTGCTTCGATTCCAAGCTCAGGTGGTGATGGGGGTGGTGGTGGAGGTGGTGGAGGTTCTGGTGGTTCCGATGTGGGTGGAGGTGGTGGAGGTGGTGGTTGTAGCATGGCGCAGGGTTCCTTCTCCACACTGCCGGTGCTTGTGCTTGTGGCTTTCCTTTGGCTAAGAAGGCTCGTAAGGAAAGAGTGGAGATGAAAGCTTTTGGGGTTTTTGTCCTCCTCCTTTTTTCATGTGCTATGACCTCTGAACCTGAGCAAGACTACAAGGTTTTGGTTAAGGATAAAGAGTGCGCCCAAAAGATAAAGAAAAAGTATAGGGTAAAGGCTGAGGTTGGAGACGTTTTGGTGGTTACCTTGAACCAAAGGGAACTTGAAAGCATCAAAAAAGAGGAGTGTGTAAGATACGTGGAAAGTCCCATAAAGCTAAAGCCCTTAGATAAACAGCGTTAGACCAAAAGTGTAAAAAGGAGACAAAACTCAAAGAATTGGTTAGTCTGTATGCGTATCCAAAGATCAGCGAAGGGAAGAAGGTAAGCAGAGCATTAAGGCTTGGGTTTAGCAGAAGGTGGGGAAGGACAAACATAAAGGAGACCGCTAAGTTTGAATACCTCTGCATCAGGTAAGCTCTAAAGAAAAGCTCTTCCGCAAAGGCAGAAAGACTTAAGTTTAAAACTTCGTAAGGCTTGTATCCCATAAAGTATGCAAGGGGAATAAAAAGCCACAGAAGGGACCACCTGTCTAAGAGTTTAAAATCTTTGAAAAGCAAAGGAGACAAGAGAATAAATAGAGAAAGGTTTGGAAAAGCAAAGGCTTTGTGTAGTGCCAAAAGAAGGATAAGAGCGCAATAGAGCAAAAGCTCAGAGTATTTTTTTATACAGGATCTTATCAGCAGATCTGTCATAAACCGCTTCAAAGCTTGCCTTCCTTTCTCCAACTTTTAGCTCCATCAGTATGTGAAAGGTTGAGCTTTTTGTGTCTATCAGGTCCCTTATTGCATAAAGTATATCAAGGGTCATGCCCTCTACCATAAGGAGGTCTTCGGGCTTTTTGAAAGGTTCTCTGCTTCTTCTTTCTATGATCTTGCTTGCGAGGGTTTGGTCTATCCTTTGGTCCAAAGCCATAAGTATGTAAGCGTTGGCGGTGTTTACGTTTATCTTTCCCTTAGAATGAACTGTGGTAAGGCTCAAAAGTCCCGGGTAGAAATTTTCTCCAAGCTGTTTTCCAAGTAGGTCCTCCCTTTTAAAGCCTATCCAATATAGCTCTTCCTTTGAGTCTAAGGGTGCCCTTTTTATGGGAGAGTCTGTTTCCAAAAAGCCCTCCTGCTTTCCCATCCAAACAAGCAAAGCTTTTTTGTAGGCAGGGTCTATGGCAAGGACCTTCAAAAGCCTTTCAAAAAACTTTCCGTAATTTCCGTCATCCACAAAGTTTAGGTTCAAAAACCTCTCTTCGTCGTAGATGGATACGCTGATCTCCCCCCTTTCGCTTCTAAAAACCATAGGGTTAGCCCAACTGTCCTGAAGGCTATCAAAGGACGGCTCATCCCTTTTTATGGTTTCTATTACAAAGGGAAGAACGTGCAAAAATGCATAGCTTGACTGTATTTTGAAGTAAATTTCCTCCACCGTCCTTTGGGTAGATTTGACGGTGTAGTATGCGTCCAAAACGTAGTAAGTAGAAAACAAAAACACAAACAGGGCAAGTATGGCAATCATCTTAGGAGCATATAAACCTCAAACATACCCTGACCTGTGTTATCCACTGCCCTTAGCTTTACGATCCTTATTCCCCTTTCCTCTATGGCGTAAATAAGATCGGATAGCTTTTCTCCCTTCAGGTTTGTTCCCCACACCTCGTAGCCCGTTTCTACTTGCTTGAAAGACTTAAAATCCACTCCGCGAGAGGAAAAGATCTCCCTTATAAGATCTTCCGTTGGCTGTTCCCTTTTTGTATGGACGTAGTTTGCCATAAGAAACATAATCTCCTTGTGCCTAAGATAGTCTTTGTAATACTGAGCCCTAAGGTCGTAATACTTGCTGAGAAAAAGGTAAGCAAGCAGGAAATACAACAAAAACAAACCTACTGCTATATCCCTCTTTCTTAGGCTCATCTTACCTCCAACTCAAACTCTACTGTGCCCAAAGGCGTTTTCTTTACCGCCTTGGTTTTTAGTTGTCTTACAATGTTTTCCTCTCCTTCCCCTTTAATGAGAAGGGTGCCCTCGGAAAAATCTATGGAGTATAGCTTTATGCCTTCTCTTAGTTGGGATGAGAGCTGTGAAAGTTTGGAGGTGAGCTGGAAGGGGTCTTCCTTTGTCGCCTTTGAAAGGACTTGCTCCCTGAGTGCGGTGGTTGGTGCGTTGGGAAAAACCTTTCTAAACTCTGCCTTTTCCCTTTCCCTTAGCCCATCCACAGACCAGAGCCTCTCCAGTCCAAGGTAAGAAAGCCCAAAAAGGACAAGCCCTCCCAAAAGCGCAGTTCCAAGGACCTTCAGCTCCCTTTCAGAAAGCTCTCTTTCTACAAAGTCAGGGTAAGGTGTTTTGACAACAGACCTGAGACTTGCCCCAAAGGCGCTGGTGTGCGTTGGCTCACAGTATGGATTTTCTATAGTCTTTTTGAAAAAGTCCTTTATGCCCTTCAGTTTGGCACCACCACCGCTGAGCAATACCGCTCCTTCTTGCAGGTCTAAGACTTCTAAAAGTTTTTTGAATCCTTCATAGACTTCCTTTAGCTGTAAACCTTTCTCTTTTTTTAGTTTTTCTCCCTCTTCTGGCTTTTCTGGGTTTGCCAGACTGCTAAGGTAATCTCCACCCCTCAGAAGAACCCTGTATTCTTTTAGCACACCCTTCTCTACCCTTACGAGGGTAGTTTTTCTCCTTCCCAAGTCAAGCACATAGCCATCTACTCCCAAAAGCCTTAGCACTCTGGCTAAGGAGAAAATCTCCAAATCCACACCGTCGCAACCTTCCGGATTGAAGTTTTTATAAACCCCCACTATGGCATCTCCTTTGTGCAAAGACAAGTCCCACTTTACCTTTCCAAACTTTTCTGAAACCTCAATCTGATAATAGCCTTTTAGCTGGCTCAGCTTTTGGGTAAAGGCTTTTTCTATCTTGACAAAGCAAAGGTCCGATGGCACGACGCATATTTTTTTACCTGCCTTACTGGTAATAGCCCACCTTTTGGTAATAGGGTTTGTCCTTATGCTGAAAACCTTTTTTCCATCTACGCCCGTATAAACCATCACTCTACCTTTATGGCTCTTATTAGCTCTTCGGATGTGGTGATGCCCATGAGCACCTTTCTAACTCCGTCCTCCAGCATGTCCTTAAAGCCCCTTTCCTTGGCAAGCCTTCTTATGGCGTTGGCGTCTTGAGTTCTTAAGATAAACTGCTTTAGCTCTTGGTCAAGCTCTAAAACTTCAAACAAGCCCGTCCTTCCCCTGTAGCCCGCTCCCATACACTCATCACAGCCTACCCCTTTGTAAAAGGTATATTCCCCACTTAGTCCAAGCTCTCTTAACTCTTCTTCCGATGGTCTGTAGCTCACCTTACAGTTTGGACAGATCTTTCTTACAAGCCTTTGGGCTATTACTCCTTCCAAGGAAGAGGCTATCAGAAAGGGTTCTATGCCAAGGTCTGCAAGCCTTGCTATGGCGGAAGGTGCGTCGTTGGTGTGGAGGGTAGAAAGCACCAAGTGTCCCGTAAGGGCTGCATGAACTGCAATCTCTGCGGTCTCGCTGTCCCTTATTTCACCCACCATTATAACATCCGGGTCTTGTCTCAGAATTGCTCTTAGCCCACTGGCAAAGGTCAGTCCCACCTTAGGATTTACCTGAATCTGACTTATGCCCTTTACCTGATACTCGGGAGGGTCCTCTATGGTTATTATGTTTCTCTCTGGACTCTTTATCTGCAAGAGCATGGCGTAAAGGGTTGTGCTCTTTCCTGAGCCTGTGGGTCCCGTTGCCAGCACAATTCCGTAAGGCTTCTTTGCAAGCCTTTTTACTTTCTCCAAGTCTTCCGCAAATAATCCAAGGTCTTCAAGGGTAAGCATGGTGGAGGACCTATCAAGGAGCCTCAGAACTACCCTCTCCCCAAAGACGGTGGGCACCACAGAAACCCTTATGTCCAGCTCTCTGCCCCCTATCTTTACCCTTATCTTCCCATCCTGTGGGACCCTTCTTTCTGCCACGTTTAGGTTTGCCAAAACCTTTATCCTTGAGACCACAGCGTCGTGTAGGGACAGAGGAATGCTCATATAATCGTGTAGCACTCCGTCAAGTCTGAACCTAACGTAAGAACCGTCCTGATAAGGCTCTATGTGTATGTCTGATGCAGAAAGGGTAACCGCCTTTATGAGTGTGGAATTGACAAAGCTAACCGCAGGGCTTTTGTCTTCCTCAAGGAGTATGTCCTTTGGTCCCTCACCTTCTCCCTCTGCGCTTTCTATAATAACCTCCTCTTGGGCTAACCTTTTCTGCAGTTCTGCGGTAAATTCCTCATTTTCCACAAAGACCACATCTACTTCTTTACCAGAAATAAACCTTATCTCCTCCAAAAGGAAACTATTATACCCCTTTGGAGCCAAAAGCTTTATACTGCTTTCAGTTTCTTCTATGGGTATGAGCTTATAGGTTTTTAGAATGTCCATTGTTATTAATTATACGATTTCCTACCCGACGCATTATAATGCTAAATTGTCATGAATATAAACATACTGACTTATTTCTTCCTTGTTTTTGTCTGTTCCTTTGCCCTGCCTTTGTTTTTCTACTTCAATCTCACCTTTAGTCAAAGGCTGGCGTTCATTCCCACCCTAAGGGTGGAAAAGCCAAAAGTTGCAGACCTTAGCTTTCTTTTTAAAAGGGAAGAGGTCAAAGAAGAAAAGCCACTGAATATAACCCTGTTAGCCACAGTTTCGGGAAGCGTAAATATGGCTCTTGTAAATACAGGTGGGGAGACAAAGGTTGTTAGAGTTGGTAGTCAGATAGGGAACTACAGGGTGTCTAAGATAGAGAGAAACTACATACTCCTTTCAAAGGGTCAAGAGACGAAGGCTGTGGGGTTTAGTTTTGCAAGTGCGAGCGCAAAAGCGGAAGGGATGGTTTCTATTCAGAGTCCTGTCAGCACTCTTCAGTCTGTTATTCAAAAGAGAGAGATAGAAAGCATTACCGCAGACCCGGGTATAATGTTTAGACAGATAAGGCTTGTGCCCTACGTTGAGAATGGAAGAACGGTTGGTTTTCTCTTTGAATGGATAGATCCAAATAGCATATTTTCTAAGATAGGTATAAGCCCAGGGGACGTGCTGGTGAGTATAAACAATCAGTCTATAAGAAGTGGGGAAGATGCTTTTAGGATCCTTCAAGTTTTGAGAAATGAAAGCAGTTTTAAAATCAACTTAATTAGAGAGGGTAAATCTGTAGAACTTTTAGTAAGGGTTGAATGAATGGTTAGGTTTTTATGTCTCTTGTTGATTGTCCTTTCCTTCTCCGCTTACGCTCAGACTGGTGAGGATCTACAAAAAACAGCTCAACAGCAAAGAAAAACCGGTAAAGTATTCTTAAACTTTCAGGATGCGGACATATCTCTCGTGGTCAAGTTTATGTCTGAACTTACGGGAAAAAACATACTTTTGGACCCAAGCGTGAAGGGAACCATCACCGTGAGCTCAGCAAAGCCGGTTAGCGTAAAGGAAGCTTGGGAGATATTCCTTTTAGCCCTTTCTTTGCAAGGCTATGGTGCGGTGGAAGAAACAAACTTCGTAAAGATCCTACCTCTGCAAAAGGCAGTGTCCCTTGCAGAACTAAAAAAACCATCAACTTTGGGAGAGATAGTAATATACATATACACCGCACAGAACGCTCAGGCAGTCCAACTTCAACAGGCTATCCAACCGTTTTTATCCGCTACAGCAAAGATTGCGGTCCATCCCCCTTCCAACTCCATCCTAATCGCAGATATAGCAAGGAACATAGAGAGTTTAAAATCCCTTCTGAAAGAGCTTGATTCTCCTGAAAGAGCAATAAGCGTTAAGATCTACAAATTAGAAAGGGCAAAAGCGGAAAGTGTTTTTCAAAGCCTACAAACTATAGCCTCTGCCTTACAACAGCACTTTGGCACCCCCGTTTTCATAACCTTTAACAAAGACAGCAACTCCGTAGTAGTAGTGGCAAATGAAAAAACACAAAGTATAGCAAAGGAGTTTATAGAAACCTTAGACAGGGAAAGCTTGGGACCCTTAGAAAGAAGCTTTTACCTTATAAAGCTAAAGCATATCTCCGCAGAAGAGCTATACAAGAGTATTCAAACCCTTTTCAGGGAAGTTTCTCCAACCACCCCTGTTCAAACTCAAGAGCCAGGAAGAACATCCATTGACCTCAGAGGTCCAGAAACGCCTCTAAGAAGGGAAGAACCACAAAAACCACAGCCAACTCCTTTGACTACCATAGAAACCAAAGAAGGTGTAAGGATCGGCTTTGACAGGGGGACAAACTCCGTAATAATCTACGCCACACCTCAGGAGTATGAAAGTTTAAAGGTTTTTATAGAAAAGATAGACGTAAAAAGGAAGCAGGTTTTGATAGCAGCTACTGTGGTGGAAATGAGCACGAGTAAGGCTTTGGAGTTGGGGGTAAGGTGGCAGATCTTTGGCACCCACGGTGGAGGAGCGTTTGGTGGTTCAAGCCTTCAGGACGTCTATAGCGCCATAATATCCGGAAACTTTGTGATAGGTGCGTTAAGTAAAGCGGGTAGAACTATAACCGTAGGTGGGACTTCCCTGTTTTTCCCAGACTTGGTGCTTCTGTTTTCTCTTTTAGAAAAAGGTAGTGGTTTTAACATAGTGTCAAACCCAAAGGTGCTAACCCTTGACAACCAGGAGGCGGTCATAAAGGTGGGTCAAGTAATTCCCTTTGCCTCCGGAGTAAAGTTTGACATAAACGGACAGCCGGTAATAACCTACGATTACAAAGAGGTGGGATTAAACCTTAGCGTAACACCTACCATATCCGAAAAAGACCTAAGACTTTTGATAAACCTAAGCGTACAGGAGATAATAGACTTTCTTAGGCCTCAGATAGGAACGCTGAGCTATGCCATACCAGTAACCTCAAACAGACAACTAAACTCTGAGGTGGTGGTAGAAAACGGGCAAACTATAATCCTTGGTGGGCTTGTAAGCACAAAGGCTCTAAACACCAAAGAAGGCGTGCCCGGTCTTCAGGATATTCCAGTTCTTGGATGGCTCTTCAGAAGAGAGGTCAAATCCGAAGACAAGGTCTCTCTCTTCATATTTCTTACACCATATGTTATAGAAAGTGCAGAAGAGCTTTCGCGCATCACCCAAGAACATCAAAAGCTAGCCGAAGAGCTAAAAAACCTGCTTCAGGAAAAGAAGAAACAGGAAGATGAAGAGCAGTATTAAGCAAACCATCCTGTTGGGCTTACTTTTCTTTTTTTTTAGTCTTTTTCTCGTTTTTGCCACTCTTCCTAAGTTTCTAATACTTGACAGAATTCTTTTGAAAAACCACATCTACGTTATGGCTGAAGAAGTGACAGAAAGGATGCTTAGCCTAAGACTAAAGAAAGCTCAGATCTATATAAAGGACTTTAAACTTGGTGATTTTGAAAGTTTGGAGCTGTCTTTGGGGACCTTTTATCTTTTGCTAAGCGGACAGTGTGCAGGTGGTAGCTTTCAGATAAAGCTATATCTCAATAAAGAGATCGTCGCCAAGGGGAAAGACCTTGGTTGTATTAAAAATGCACAGGTAAGGTCCTTAGACCTCCGGATAGCAGAGGGAGTAAAGGGTAGCTTAGAGCTTACAAACGTAAAACTCAAAGACCTTAGTTTGAACGAGCTTAGTTTAAACTTTAAGGGAAATGCGTTCAGCGTGGAGGCAAAAACTGCTGGTTTAACCTTCTTGGGCGATGGGGTTATCTCCTTCAACAAACAAAACCCTCTTAGCTCTTCCATAAACGGCAAGCTTGTGGGAAGTGGTATGACTATGCTTTTATCTGGCACTTTAAATAGTCCCTCCCTTGAATTTGCCAGGTAATGCCCTACTCCACCATCCTCAACAATCTGGCGTGCTTTTTATAAACCTTTATCACATACTCGCTGTTTTCCTTTGCTTTGTCTCCTTTGTTGTAGCAATCTATCGTAAGCTTTACGTTTCCTCCCTTTGCATCCATACACCTTTTAAGAACCATAGCGCCAAAGTGTATGTTGTAGCAGGGTTCCCAGATCCATTCGGTGGGGATCTTATACTTTTTGAGCCAGTGGGAGTTTATCTGCATAATACCGTAATCTACGCTACCGTTTTTGTTGCGGTTTATTGCCCTTGGGTTAAAACCACTTTCCACGCTGGCAATAGCAACCAGAAGGTAAGGATCCACTCCATACCTTTTGCCCGCATCAAAAAAGCAGTGATAGAAGGCAAGGGAAGAGGTAGATAAAAGCAAAAGGAAGGCTATTGCTTTCATTCCTTCTTTTCAGGCACTTCAAGAACTTTGTAAAGAAGGACACGAATTTCCCTGAGCTCTTCCTTCACTTCCTTACGGAGCTTCTCAAACTCTCCCTTTACTTCTTTACGGAACTCCATAAATTCTCCTCTCAAGTCATCAATCCTCCTGTTAGTATCGTCAATCCTCTTGCTTGTGTCATCTATCCTTTTGTTTAGCAAGGATTGCGTCCACTCCATGAAAATTAATTTAACCGATACCTTTTAAAAAGGGTTTCTCTTAGCAGAAACAAAACAATCCCTATGGATATCATAGAATCCGCCACGTTGAAGGCTGGATAAGAAAACTTTCCGTAAGAGAAGTATATAAAATCTCTAACCTCACCAAGGATTAGTCTGTCGTAAAAGTTTCCAAGCGCCCCACCACCTATGGCACCCATAGACAGGGATACAAGCCAATCTCTACTCTTGACTGTGTAGAAAAAAGTAAAAACTATTGCAATGGGTGGGACCCCGAGCAATACTAGTATCCTTAACCAATCTGGAGCATCAGAAAGCAGTCCAAAGGCAACGCCCTTGTTATACACAAGCACCAGCTTTAGAAAAGGCAGAACTTGAATATCTTCCTTTATGAAAGATTCGGCCAAATGTTTCGTGAATAGGTCCAAAAGGAAAACAGTAGAGAGAAAAGCCAAGTATATCAAAGCGTGTTGGTTAAGTATTCTCTCCATACTCTTTCTAAGTCTTCAACCTTTTCCCTTAGGATTAGCTCTTCATAAATCTTTACAGAAAGCTCTGACTCTTCCTTTATCTTTCCCAAAAGCATCCAGTCTAAGCCAGACTCTTCTACAGCGTTCTTTAGGAGTTCTTCCTTGCCTTTCTCCACACTTACAACAACCCTTGTGGGACTTTCGGAAAAGAAAAACCTATCAAGCCTTTCCTCCGTGTATATATTAAGCTCAAGCCCAAACCCTGTGCCAAAAACACACTCCAGCAAAGCTATCAAAAGTCCTCCTGTGGATACGTCGTGGGCAGAAAGGACAATGTGTTCCTCTATGAGTTTTATAAGCACCTCTTGCAGGGCTTTTTCCTTCTTTAGATCCACCACTGGCACATCACCAGCCACTATTCCATGAACCACTTTTAGGTATTCGCTACCACCTAAACTGAGCTTTCTTCTTAGGTCTCCTATCAAAAAGATCAAGCTTCCCGGCTTTTCAAACCTGTGGGATACAAAAGTTTTTCCTTCAATGGAACCCACCGCAACCACTATGGGTGTGGGATATACGTTTCTTATCTCTTTACTTTCCACAGTTTCGTTGTAGAGAGATACGTTTCCGCTAACTACTGGCACACCAAAATACTTACAAGCGTCAGCCATTCCGCTTACTGCCTTTTCCAACTGCCACATAATTTCCGGTCTTTCTGGATTTCCAAAGTTTAAGCAGTCAGTTATTCCTAAGGGTTTTGCGCCAACGCAGGCAAGGTTTCTAAGCACTTCCGCAATTAGATATTTTCCCCCTTCGTAAGGGTTCAGAAAGACCATCCTGCCGTTTCCTTCACAGCTCAAAGCTATGAGTTTTTCACTTTTTAGCTCAGGATAGACTACCCACTTGACCCTTAAAATGGCACTGTCTGCTCCGGGCACCAAGACCGTATTGGTCCCCACCTGATAATCATACTGACTGTATATCCACTCCTTTGAACACACGTTGGGAGAAGACAAAAGCTTGTAAAGGGCTTCCCTTAGGTCTGCTTCCTTTAGCTCATCCTCGTTGAAAGCTCTCAGGTTCTTTATGTAATCTGGTTCTTTACTTGGCCTTTGATAGACGGGTGCCTCTTCGGTTATCAGACTTACCGGAAGCTCCGCTACAAGCTCTCCGTTAAAGTAAGCTCTAAAAATGCCATCTTCCGTCAATTTTCCCACTACTTCCCCCTCCAGATGAAACTCTTTGGCTAATTCTTTGAGCCTTTCCACCTTTTCTTTTTCTACCACCAAAAGCATTCTTTCTTGACTTTCTGAAAGGAGTATTTCGTAAGGTGTCATACCTTGTTCTCTGAGGGGAACCTTTTCTAAATATAGCTCTACACCCATTTTGGACTTGTTGGCAAGTTCTGAAGATGCGCCTGCCAAACCAGCAGCGCCTAAGTCCTGCATACCAACAATAAGGCCCTCCTCTACTATCCTCATTATCGCCTCTATCAGCTTTTTTCCAAAGTATGGGTCCCCTACTTGGACGTTTGGTCTTTTGCTTTCCGTGTCTTCTCCAAACTCACCAGAAGCCATAACCGCTCCGTGAATGCCGTCTCTACCAGTAGAAGAGCCTATAAGAAATAGCAGTTGGCCTGCCTTTGTGCCCCTCGCCCTAAGCATTCTGCCCGCAGGTATAATTCCAAGACAGAAGGCATTCACAAGCGGATTTGTCTTATAACACTCTTCAAAAAAGGTTTCCCCACCCACCGTGGGAACACCTATGGAGTTCCCATAATGAGAAATACCTTTTACCACTCCTTTGACTATATACCTTGTCTTTGCGTCCAACGGAAAACCAAAGCGCAGAGAGTCCATCAAAGCAATAGGACGGGCACCCATTGAAAGAACGTCCCTTATTATTCCTCCCACCCCTGTTGCGGAACCGTTGAAGGGCTCTATAAAAGAAGGATGGTTGTGGCTTTCTATTTTAAAGGCAAGCCAAACCTGATCGTCAAGCTTAACTACTCCTGCGTTTTCTCCAGGTCCTTGAATAACGTGCTCACCTTGGGTAGGAAAAAGCTTTAAAAGTCTCTTCGAGGACTTGTAAGAGCAATGTTCTGACCAAAGGGCTCCCAAAATGCCAAGCTCCACTTGATTTGGCTCCCTGCCGAGCTTTTCAACAATGCTTTTGTACTCTTGTTCAGAAAGACCGTGAAGCTTATATACTTCAACCACCAAGGTGTTATTATAACAGAATGCTTCTTAAAGCTTCTTCCCTTTGCCTGCAGGTGGCACACTCTCCGCAGGGAGGCTCAGTTCCTCTGTAGCAGGAGTAAGTCTTTTCAAAAGGCACACACAAAGACATACCCAAACTAACGATATCCCTTTTTGTCATACCCAAAAAGGGTGCATAAACTTTAAGTCTTACTTTCCTCTTTGCACTCAAAGTGGAACCACAGGTCAATGCACTCTCTGCAGCACTTATAAACTCCGGCCTACAGTCTGGATAGGGAGAGTCCAAAGAATGAACCGCAATGCCTATGGTGTCAATCTCGTAAGCGTCTGCATAAGCCCCCGCTATGGCTAAAAAGATCAGGTTTCTCATAGGAACAGTAGTTATAGGTGGAGTGTCTTTGTGGTACTCTTCAGAGGGCACCTCCGGACCACCCTCCAAAAGGGCTGAACCTTTTATCCCCTTAAGGGAGGGCAATTCTACGATTAGGTGCTCTACCCCTGCAATCTTTGCCAGCTCCCTTGCATACTTTAACTCAACTTTGTGTTTTTGTCCATAATCAAAGGAAAGAGCCAAAACTCTATCGTATTCTCTCTTTGCAAGCCAGAGCAGAACTGCGCTGTCTATTCCACCGGAAAGTAGGACTATTATGCTTTTCATTTTTTATGCCGGAGGAGGGACTCGAACCCCCACGCCCTTGCGGGCAGGAGATTTTGAGTCTCCCGCGTCTGCCAGTTCCGCCACTCCGGCTGAAATATAATTATAATGTGGTCTGCCAGAATGTTCAAAGGATAGAAGAGAGTATTTTTAGAGCCTGCCAGAGGGCAGGAAGAAAAAGAGAAGAAATAATCCTTCTTGGAGCATCCAAGTATGCGGACGCCGAAAAGATAAGACAGGCTTATCAATGTGGTGTTAAGGTCTTTGGAGAAAGTAGGGCGCAGGATTTTTTAAAGAAACTGGAAATTCTAAAAGACCTACCCATAGACTGGCACTTCATAGGAAACCTTCAGACAAACAAAGTCAAATACATCATAGACAAGGTTTCTCTTATCCATTCTGTAGATAGACCAGCTCTTGCCGAGGAGATAAACAAAAGAGCAGAAAAGATACAAAAGGTTCAAGAGGTGCTCATAGAGGTCAATTTAGGTGGAGAGGAAACAAAGGGTGGAGTAAGCCCAGAAGAGCTAAAGAAACTTTTTGAGTACTGCTTAAACCTCAAAAACATAAAAGTCCTTGGGCTGATGGCCATACCCCCCTACGAGGAAGACCCAGAAAAAGTAAGACCATACTTTGCGAGGCTAAGAGAGTTAAAAGAAAAGTTAGAAGAAGCCTATAAGGTTAAGCTTCCCCACCTTTCTATGGGCATGTCCAACGACTTTGAAGTGGCTATAGAGGAAGGTACGACCATAATAAGAATAGGTTCAGCTTTGTTTTTGTGAAGTTTTTTTAACTGTTGCAAGCTTCTCACACAGCTTTAGGGCATGTAAAGAAGGAGAAAGGTCCGCTATGCCTTTCCACGCAATATCGTAAGCTGTGCCGTGGTCTGGAGAAGTTCTTGGAAAGGGGATACCAAGAGTCATGTTAACTCCCTCTTTAAAAGCCAAAAGCTTAAAGGGTATTAACCCCTGGTCGTGATACATGCAGAAAAACAAATCAAGGTCTCTTCTCAGAAAGGCTGAATCCGGAGGAAGGGGGCCTTCAACTCTATAACCCTCAGCTTTTAGTTCTTCCACTGCAGGCATTATTTCTTTTACTTCCTCCTCTCCTATTGTTCCACCTTCTCCCGCATGGGGGTTCAAGCCAAGTATTCCAATGGTGGAGTTCACGCCAAACCATCTTTCATACTCCTCAGCTATAAGCTTCACCTTACTGACAATGTTTTGTTTGGTAACCTTTTCTATGGCTTCTTTCAAAGAAAGGTGGGTTGAAAGTAAAGCTACTTTTATCTTCTCAGAGTACATCAGCATGGCGTATTTTCTAACACCAAAGGCCTGGACTAAAAATTCTGTCTGTCCTTCGTAGGAAAAACCGACCAGCCTTGCCCAAAACTTGTTTATAGGCATGGTAATAAGACCATCTATTTTTCCATGAACCGCATCCACTGCCACCCTTCCCAAGTAGGCCACTGCCACCTTACCAGAAGTAAATGAAGGTTCGGGCTTTTCCACTTCACAGACATTTAGGTCAATTAGATAAACACCTGGGTTTTTAGCCTCTTCTGGAGAGTTTATCAAATCCGCTTCAAAGCTTCTGCCTAACTCCCTTGCACAGGCTTTTAAGACTTTTCCTTCTCCGTATATGATATAAGCCTTGTCCTTATCAAAGTGTTCCGTCAAGCGAACTATTAGCTCCGGTCCTATACCCGCTGGATCTCCTATGGTGATACCTATTTTAACCATTAGATACCCTGTCTCCCCGATGCTTTTCTAACAAGATAATTTACCCTTTTCCTAATTTCTCACCCAACGTATTTAAGTTTATAATTATATTTCGTAGGAGGATCTTTAAATGTTATTAAATCTGGAAGTTAGAACCCAACTGAGAGACCTGTTTGAAAAGGAGCTTGAAAACGAGGTAAAGGTTAAACTCTTTAGTCAAGCTATAGGTTGTGAGACGTGTCCAACCGCAGAGAAACTTCTCAAAGAGGTTGGGAGCCTATCTTCGGATAAGTTAAAGCTTGAATTTTACTCGCCCCTGATAGACAGGGCTGTAGCGGAAGCATACAAAATAGAGCGGGTGCCCACATTGGTCATAGAGGGAGATAAAGACTATGGCATAAGATATATAGGACTTCCTGCAGGTCTTGAGTTTTCCACGCTTATAAACGGCATCATCCAAGTTTCCAAAAGAAGACCAAAGCTGAGCGATAGGACTGTAGAGATACTCCAAACCATAGACCTGCCTATGGAAATTATGGTTTTTGTGACCACGAGTTGTGGATACTGCCCTGCTGCAGCTATAACAGCCATGAACTTTGCAATGGCAAGCGATTATGTAAGTGCGATCATCGTAGATGCAGGAGAAAACATGGACCTTGCAGAGCTGTATCAGGTGGTGGGTGTGCCAAAAATAGTTATAAACAGAGGTTTGGCGGAGTTTGTAGGAGCTCAGCCAGAGAATGCCTTTTTGGGATACTTGGTCTCTGCCTACGAAAAACTAAAAAGAGCAAACTAAAAATTAGGAGGTTCTTCCATGCAGTTCTTCTTAGACACAGGAAATGTGGAAGAGATAAAGCAAGCCTTAGAGTGGGGTATTTTGGATGGTGTTACCACCAATCCAAGCCTTATAGCAAAGACAGGTAGGCCCTTTTTGGAAGTGGCAAAGGAAATTCTGCAGTTGGTGGATGGACCGGTAAGCTTAGAGACGGTGTCAAGGGATGCAAAGGGCATGATTGAAGAAGGCAGAAAGCTTGCGGAGCTTGGCGACAATGTGGTAGTAAAGATCCCCATGACTCCGGAAGGCATTAAAGCGGTGCAGGAGCTGGAATCGGAAGGCATACCGGTTAATGTTACCTTGGTGTTTTCCCCATCCCAAGCCCTCATAGCTGCAAAGGCTGGAGCTACGTATGTTTCACCCTTCATAGGTAGGTTAGATGACGCGTCAAACGACGGTATGAGGATAATAAGAGACATAAAAACTATATTTGACAACTATGAATACGACACTGAGATAATTGTAGCAAGCGTGAGACATCCAATGCACGTGGTGGAGGCGGCTCTCATAGGAGCGGATATATGCACCATGCCCTTTGAGGTAATGAAAAAGCTATTCCAACACCCACTAACGGATAAGGGCATAGAGCTATTCCTCAAGGACTGGGAGAAAGTGCCAGGAAAACCTTTCTAAAACTTCTTCCCAGAGAAAAGCCTGATAAAGTCATTTATTATCACAAATAGGGAGAGGGCTATTATTATGGCTAAGCCTGTTTTTTGCCAGGCTTCTTTGAACTTAACAGAGAGTGGTTTTCTCCTCAACATCTCAATAAAGAACAAAACTATCAGACCTCCATCTAACATAGGAAGTGGAAGAAGGTTGAATATGGCTAATTGAACAGAGATAAAGGCTAACAAGTTTAAGTAAGGGATTATTCCCTGCTGGGCAGACTGCCCTGCCAACTGAGCTATGGCTATGGGTCCTCCCAAGTTTGTAGGAGACAAAGTGCCCGTTATCATACTCCACACAGCCTTTAAGGTTAGCCCAGAAAGAAGAACGATCTTTTCCACACTGGCAACTAAGGATTCATAAACTCCTTGTTTTAGTTTTACAGTTCCTATGTGCGGCATCACACCTATCACGGAAAGGTTGGTTTTTGGATCTTTCATAGGAATGATCGTTAATTCTTTTTCTAGCCCATCCCTTTCTATTCTTAGGTTTATCTTCTCAGAGGACCTTATGAGCTTTACCGATTCTTGCCAAGTTTTAACCTCAACTCCGTTTATGCTTAGTATTTTGTCCCCCTTTCTTATACCCACCTGATGGGCAGGGCTTCCTTCTAACACACCACCAATAACAGGCTCTATAGTAGGCTCTGCACCAAAGGCTCTTGGATTTTTAACGTCCAGATTTCCCTTCAAAACTACAACTTTGCCATCTCTGAGAACCTCTACAGTTATGGTCCTGGCAAAGATCTCTCTTAGCATTCTTTCCTCTAACTCTTTCCACGTTTTAACTTCCTTTCCGTTTATGGAAAGCACCAAGTCCCCTTCCCTTATACCCAATTTCTCAGCCAAGCTATTTTCTTGCACATACCCTACCACAGGTTTTTCTAAAGCATACTTTGGAACCTCTTTGCCCAATAAGCCCAAAAACCAAAAGACAAGAACTGCCAGAATAAAGTTAAAGAATGATCCCGCAAAGGCTATCAGTATTTTCTGCCAATTGGGCTTAGAAGAGAAAGCTTTTGGATCCGCTAAGTTGTCCTCTTCACCGTAAAGCTTTACAAATCCACCCAAGGGTATGGCTGAGAGCCTATATTCAGTCTCTCCATACCGCTTTTTTAAGAGCACAGGACCAAAGCCTATGGAAAAAACTTCCACCTTTACGCCAAAAAGCTTGGCAAACAAGAAGTGTCCAAGCTCATGAAACCAAATCAAAACACCTATGAGGACTAAAAAAGCTATTAAGTATTCCATTCCGCAATAATCTCGTCAGGTATTCTAAAGTTATCCCTAAGTTGCCCGTTGCCAAGTATTACAAACTTTTGTATTGTCAGCTCTTCCAAAGCCATTGGACCCCTTGCGTGTATCTTGTCTGTAGATATACCCATCTCTGCCCCAAGCCCAAACTCGTTGCCGTCGGTAAATCTTGTAGATGCATTAACATAAACCGCAGCGGAATCTACTTCTGCAAGGAACTTCATAGCCTTTGTGTAGTTTTCAGTTATTATGGCGTCTGAGTGCTTTGAACCATACTTTTCTATAAACTCTATGGCTTCGTCCAAACTGCCCACCACCTTTATGGCAAGTATTAAGTCTAAGAACTCTTCGTAGTAATCCTCCTCCGTTGCGGGAACAGCCTTTACAAAGTCAAGCTTTGGATGGGATTTTATTACCTTTAAGCTTTCTTCATCGCACCTTAATTCCACTCCAGCCCTTCCAAGTATGTAAGCCATTTTTGGAAGAAAGCTGTTGAGAATGTTTCTGTGGATTATCAGGTTCTCTACCGCATTGCAGACGGATGGCCTTTGAACCTTTGCGTTATAAACTATGTGATAAGCCTTTTCTAAGTCCGCCTCTTCGTCTACGTATATGTTGCAAACCCCTTTGTAGTGCTTTATAACCGGCACCCTTGCGTTTTCTGCCACCGCCCTAATTAAACTTTCCCCACCCCTTGGAATAGCTACGTCCACCTTACCCTCCATCTTAAGAATTTCCCAAACTATTTCCCTTTCCGGTCTGTCTATAAACTGAATAGCTTCTTCCGGAAACCCCTCTTTAACTGAAGCTTCTCTTAACAGTTCCACAAGCGCCCTGTTTGAGTTTATAGCTTCCTTTCCACCCCTGAGTATTACAGCGTTGGAAGACTTTATACAAAGGGAAGCTGCCTCTATGGTTACGTTGGGCCTTGCTTCGTAGATTATAAAAATAACGCCCAAAGGCACCCTCATCCTTCCAACCCTTAAGCCGTTGGGAAGGGTCCACATACGGGTTATTTCTCCCACAGGGTCCGGAAGGCTTGCCACATCCTTCAGCACCTTTATCATACCATCTATTCTTTTGTCGTTTAGAACAAGCCTATCTATCAAAGCGGGAGAAAGACCTTGAGCAAAGGCATACTCCACATCTTTTTTGTTTTGCTCCTTTATGTAGTCCCTTTTTTTGTCCAAAAGCTCCGCAGCGGTTAAAAGGGTTCTGTTCTTTACCTCCGTAGGAATAGAGCTCAAGGTCCTTAATACCTTCCTTGCCCTATCTACCTTTTCTTCGGCATAGACTTTTAGCTCCATGGCAAAACTCCAAGATCTTCTCTAAATTCACAAGGATATATTATAATTCTTTCCCTCATGGGAATATATAAAATAGCAGTTTTAAAAGGGGATGGAATAGGTCCAGAGATCGTAGATTCTGCAATAAAAGTGCTAAGGCATGTGGAAAAGCTCTCCGGACACAGCTTTGAGTTGGAAGAGGGTCTAATTGGTGGCATAGCCATTGACCAAAAGGGTGAGCCTCTTCCAAAGGAAACTTTGGACCTATGTTTGCAGGCGGATGCGGTGCTTCTTGGAGCGGTGGGTGGTCCCAAGTGGGATGACCTGCCCACATCCAAAAGACCGGAGAAAGGATTACTGCAAATAAGAAAGGCTTTGGACCTTTACGCAAACTTAAGACCTGCAAAGGTTTATGAGCCTCTAATTCAAGCGTCTCCCTTAAAAGAGGAAACTGCAAGAGGAACTGACTTTATCGTAATTAGGGAACTGACCGGAGATGTGTATTACGGAGAGCCAAGGGGGATCTTTATAGAAAACGGCAAGCGCGTTGGCATAAACACCATGAGATATACGGAAGATGAGATAAGGAGAGTTGTAAAGAAAGCCTTTGAGGTAGCAATGAAAAGAAGAAAGAAGCTAACCAGCGTGGACAAGTCCAACGTGCTTGAGGTTAGCGGGCTTTGGAAAGAGATTGTGGAAGAGGAGAGTAAAAACTATCCGGAGGTGGAGCTGGAACACCTTTACGTAGATAACTGCGCCATGCAAATAGTCAGAAGGCCCTCTTCCTTTGATGTGATCGTTACAGGAAACATCTTTGGAGACATACTCTCAGACGAGGCGGCGGTAATAACCGGAAGCTTGGGCATGCTGCCCTCGGCGAGCCTTGGAGAAAGGTATGCCCTTTACGAGCCAGTGCACGGCTCCGCTCCAGACATTGCGGGTAAAGGCATAGCCAACCCCATAGCTACCATACTTTCCGTTGCCATGATGTTAAGGTATTCTTTTAATCTGGAAAAGGAAGCTCAAGCCGTAGAGAAGGCTGTGGAAAAAACCCTTGAAAAAGGCTACAGAACACCAGACATATACTCAGAGGGTTGTCTAAAGGTTGGTACCCAGCAAATGACTGATGCTATAATAAAGTCTTTGGAGGAAGTATGGCAAGAATTATAACTATCTTTCTATTTTTTCTCTCCCTTGGCTTTTCGGACGAGCTGAAAGAAAAGCTAAAAGCCTTTTTTGAGAGGGAAGGTTACGTTATAAAGGTGGAGGGGGATAGAGTTTGGGTGGATATAAAAAACCTTAGAGAAAAGGAAGAGCTGACAGTCCTTAGGGAAGGAGAAGAGATCATCCATCCTATCACAAAACAGTCCTTCGGTAAAGAGTTAGAAAGAATTGGTAAGATAGTGGTGGAGGAGGTGAAAGATAATTTTTCCGTGGGAAAGTTGGTGGAAGGTAAAGGCTTAAAGCCCGGTGATAGGGTAAAGGTTGAGATAAAAAGCCTTTGCTACGAGGGGTCTGAAGAAGGATACTTTTTATTGAGCTCTGTCTTTCCAAAAGTGGAAAAGGGTAAAGGCTGCGCCTATACGGTAAAAGAATTTGAAAGGGGCTATGGAGTGGAGTTTAAAGGCTCTGCCGTAGCTTTCTTTGAAAAACCCACAGTGGGAATACCAAGGGCAAGTTTAGAAGACATAAATATCTTGGTCAAAGGAAAGTTTGTGAAACAGCTTCCGAGCTTACCCATCTCTGCGGATGTGGGAGATGTGGTTGGGGATGGAAGGGATTACTTGGTAGTTCTCTTTTCCGGAAGGGTAGAGGTGTACGAAATTGTTAGAAATGACATAGTTTTAAAAGCGTCTTACTCTTTACCTGCGGGAGTACCCGTATCCGTAGTGGTGGCACCTATAGCAGATGAAAAGAAGGATTACATAATCGTAAATATGGTCTCTGGAACAAGGGCAAGCTCTGTAATACTTCGGATGGTAGGTGGGGTTCTGGTGCCTGTGCTAAAGGATGTGCCATACATAATGGGTGTTTTGGACAAATCAAAACCTAAGGAGACCTTTTTAGGACAAAGATTTGATTCAAAGGTGAAGTTTGGCAATGTTATACGGTTGAGTTTGGAAGGGAACAAACTCCAGGAAAGGGGCATCTTCTTAGCGCCGAGGGGTTTTAAGATAGACTCTGCCATATACTATGGCAACTACTTAATTTTCGTAGATAGCAGCGGAAGGCTAAAGGTTTTTGAAGGCGATTCGGAAATCTATGCGTCGGAAGACAGCTTTGATGGTTCCTATGCCTATGCAGAAATAGTTGAAGATATAAAGGACAGGGTTATTTTCCATCCAAAACCTGCTTTATTTAGCTTGATGAACTTTAGGCTTACTTTGGTACCAAAAAATACTGGGGGGAACGTGCTTAAAATTCTGGACATTCTAAAGTTTTCCAGAGGGGAGCTTGTGATCGTTGGAGAAAGGAAAAAAAGTCTTGTGTTCTCAAAGACAGTTAGGGGAAGTGAGTTTTTGGAAGCTATTCAGGCAGTGGTTAGCACAAAGGACGGAAGGGTTTTTGTTCTTACAGGAAGAGTGGGCACCATTCCGGTGCAGAATAAAGGGGACCTATACGAACTGGAGTTTAGACTCCTTTAAATCTCTTTAAATTTACAAGGGCTTGAGCTAAGGAGTTTCTGTAATCCTCGGCTACCTTTATCGTGTGTTCTATAAGCCTCAACAATTCTTCAGCTTGTTCTTTGGTTAAGTTGTTCATTGGAAGATCGGAAAACTCCTGAAGCTTTTCGAGAGCTGTGTCTATTTGCTTTTCTTTTAGAGCCAATTCACATTCCAGGAGCAACCTTTTGGCCTTTTCCATAGTTTATTCTTTCTACCTCTTCCCAAGCTTCCCTTAAGCTCTTGAGTATGTTTGTTATTTTCCTTAGCTTTTCAGAATCTTCTTTGAACATTTGGGACGTTAGCTCATCCATCAAGACAGTGTATATATCCCTTAGGTTCTTTGCTATCTCTCCTCCTTTTTCCATATCCAAAGAAGCGTCCAGCACGTTTATTATCTCTAAGGCCTTGCCCATGGTTTTGTATTTTCTCTCTTTCAAATCAAAGTCCTCTGAAGGGTTTTCCATCAACTCAAGGGCTTCTTCAAGGGAAGAAATAGCCTTATCGTAAAGCATTATGACAAGGCGCACTGGGTTTGCGTTCATCACCATGTTTTCAAGGTAAGGGTTATTGATCATTTTTTACCTCCTCGCATTTCAGATAAGGACACTATAAAGATTCTCATTCTTTCCATGATATCCTGCGCTTGGTTTATAAAAACTTCTACCTTGGAAAACTCACGCTTTAATCTCTGCTCTTCCTCACTCAACTGTTCCTGAAATTTAGCCATATTACTGTTTATGCTATCTATACGGGACTGATAGTCGTTGATGAAGGATTGAAAATCCGTTCTCGTTTGCTCCAAATAGGTACCATACCTTATTTTTAAACCTTCTATAAGCGTCTTTAGCTCTTGGGGTTTGTTAGAAGCCAGCGTATCCACAGCAGAGCCGTTAAAGGTAAGCGTTCCATCTTCGTTGTAAGAGACTATACCGTATTTGAACAGAGGGTCCAACATGTTTGCCAAGGAGTTTTTAACCCCTGTTATTATCTGATCACCCTGGAAGAGCCCCTTGTCTTTGTCCGTCATCTCGTTTACTTGCTTTGCCACTGCGTTGTATTTACTGACAAAGTCTGAAAAGAAGCTCTTCACCTTTGAGTAATCTTCCTTATATAGTTATCGTAGCACTTCCAGTATTCTTTAAGTTTATAGTCAAGCCAGTTATGACGTTTTCCAAGGTGTTTGAAGGAGTGCTAAAAGTAGTGGTTCCTATAGGGTTGATATAATCAAGCCCCCACGTTCCGTTTGGGCCCTTATGTCTGCTATTGATACTGTAACTACTTGATCCATCCTTGCTCCGTAGTGAATGTACTTATCTTTGAATGTGCCGTCAAGGAGCTTTATGCCGTTGTATTCTGTGTCTGTTGCTATCTTTTGAATGGCGTCCCTGAGGTTTGCTATCTCCTGCTGTAGAGAAGCCCTTGCGTTGGGGTCGTTGATGTCGTTGGCTGCCCTTGTGGCCCTTGAATAGATGCCTCTTAGCCTTTCAAAGATCTGACCTGCAGAGTTTTCTGCAATTTTGAAGGCAGATATACCGGTTCTGATGTTTCTGTTACCCTCTTCCAGACCGACAGCAACAATGGACAGCTGGTCTGCTATGAACAGCCCTGCTGCGTCATCTGCAGCTTCCAAAATCCTCATACCCGTGGATATCCTGAGGAGAGACTTACCCATCTCCCTTTGGTTCACAAGGTATGAGGTGTAGGTTGAGGAAGCTTCGTAGTTAAAGTTGATCCTCATGGCTAACACCTCCTTTAAGGTTTTCTGTTTTTTAAAATCGGAACTTAATGAAAAATTTTTAAGTGATGATTTTACTCATAGAGCAAAAAGCTCATTAAGGCTTACAATATGGATAAACTCTTTTTAAGGAGGTAGAGCATGGAGTTTAAGCACGTGTTCGTATGCGTCCAGCAAAGACCCCCGGGTCATCCTATGGGCTCCTGTTCAGACAGACAAAGCAGAGAAGTTTTGCAAAGGTTTATGGAAAAACAGCAGATGGACCCAGAACTTTTTATGAGTTGCATGATAACACCCACGGGTTGTTTAAATGCCTGTGGAGTGGGACCTGTGGTGGTGGTTTATCCAGAAGGTGTGTGGTATGGAGGAGTAAGACCAGAGGATGTGGATGAGATAATAGAAAAGCACATCAAAAACGGGGAGGTGGTGGAAAGGTTGGTAGTCTCTAAAGGAAAACCTCCGGGAATGTTTTAAAACAGAGCCGGGCATTTAAGCCTGCCCGGGCACACCTTCCTCTTCAAATTCAATCTGAATATGTTCTGAAGGCACTATTGTGCTTATAGCATGTTTGTAAACTAAAGTTTGCTGTCTTCCATCTTCTATAAGGATTGTAAAGGTATCAAAGGATTTTACTCTGCCCTGGATACGCACTCCGTTGATGAGATACACGGTCACCTTTACCCTTCTTTTTCTTGTTGTGTTCAGAAAGGACTCTTGTAGCTTATAAGACATAGGGCGTCCTCCTATCTTTGCTCTCTTGTGTTATTTCAAAAAACCTCTTAGTTAAAGAAATATAATAATCTGAGTTCTCCAATTTTTCAACAAGTTCCCAGTCAAAGGCTTCCACACCAAAGTAAGCTCCTATGTATGAACCTACCAAGTAGCCTATGGAATCCGTGTCTCCTCCAAATTTTCCGTAAGAATTCACACTCTCAAAAAATGCCTTTTGGGGATCGTCTAAATTGCTTAAAAAGATAAACAAAGAAAGGGGAAAGGCTTCCAAAACGTAGGTAGAGTTGCCAAGGGCTACTATAGCATCGTTCAAAGAAGCATGCTCTTGCAAAAGGTCTTTCACACGCTCTATGTCTTTTTTGCTATTTTCATACTTGGCAAACTCTTGCAGAAAGGAAAGAAGGTTTATTCTTTGCTTTAGCTCCTCCAGATGCCACTCTCCGCTTACCAAACTTGCAATAAGAGCTGGAAGCATAGCCGATACGTCGTAAACTTCTTTGCTTCTGTGGGTCATGATACATACCAGCCTTCCACCCTCTGCGGAAAGGTAGGGGTTGTAAAAGTGGAAAAGTCCTACCACTGTGCTTCTTAGCACACCTTCTACAGAAGAGGAGTAAAAACAGGCCTTTTCTAAGCTTATTCCAGAGGAAAGAAGGTCTATGGCTGTTAGAAGGGCTGGATCTGGATAGCGATGCCTTTGTTCTTCCTTTCTCCACTTTACCAACTTGCTAAAAAAATGATAGGGGTCTATGCCCTTTCTTTCTACTATGCTTTCAAGAAGCAAAAGGCTGATGGTTGTCTCATCCGAAACTTCTTCGGGCTTAAAGCCGTAAGCTGGACTTTGGGGATGGGGATCTACGAACCCTTTTATTGGTCCTCCGTAAAAGCTTAATACTTCTTCCTCAGTTAAGTCTTCTACCGATTTTCCTATTGCATCTCCCAAAGCGGCACCCACAATGGTGCCGATAAACTTACTCTCAAGGTCCATCAGTACAATTTACCCATTTTTCTTGCCAGCTCTTTCAGTCTTTCTATCCTCTTTTCTGTGGACGGGTGGGTAGAAAAGAGCTCCCATATGCCTTCACCTTTTAGTGGATTTTCTATGAAGAGGTGAGCTGTTCCCTGATTGACCTCTGCAGGGATGTTATAAACGTAGTAGTGTATTTTTTCCAAAGCCCTTGCCAAAGCCAGAGGGTCTCCACTTATCTTTGCGCCCGTTTCGTCTGCCAGATATTCCCTTGACCTTGAGATTGCCATCTGAATTAGAGCAGCTATTATGGGGGTTATGATTATAAGAAGAATGCTACCCAGTATTGATAGAGGATTTTGATTGCCCTCTTCGTCCCTCGAGTGTCCAAAAAGCAAAGCAAACTGAAGCATGTTCACCAAGTAGGAGATGGCTCCAGCAATCGTGGCAGCCATTGTAGCCACAAGCACGTCTCTGTTTTTGATGTGTCCGATTTCGTGAGCCAAGACACCTCTGAGTTCGTCTCTGTCTAGCAATCTGAGTATGCCAGAAGTTACAGCCACTATACCTTTGCTTGGACCCCTTCCGGTAGCAAAGGCGTTTGGCTGTTCCATGGGAACCAGATAAATCTTAGGCTTTGGTATGTTTGCCCTTCTTGCAAGCTCCTCCACCATGGCGTGCAACCAAGGTGCTTCTTCGTAGCTTATCTCCCTTGCACCATACATGGCCAAAACGATCTTATCGGAAAACCAATAAGCCAAAAAGTTCATAATGCCAGCCAGTATTAAGGCGATGGTCATACCAACTTTGCCGGCTATCAAGTTTCCAACAAACAGAAATATGCCGGTTAGCAAACCGAGCAACAGCACGCTTCTAATCATGTATCCCATTCTTATTACCTCCTACAGTAGGATGATTTTTAATTATAAATATATTCCAAAGTTTACCGCCAGCGCTTTAGCTCTCTCTCCATCTGTCTTTTTATCTCCCTTTCCCTCAGCTCCTCCCTGCGGTCGTATGTCTTTTTGCCCTTTGCCAATGCAATCTCCACTTTTACCTTCCCGTTTTTGAAATAAACCCTTAGGGGTATTATGGTAAAACCTTTTTGCTGGACCTTGCCAAAAAGTTTAAGGATCTCTCTTTTGTGCAGTAAAAGTTTTCTTTTCCTTAAAGGATCAGGTGGTTTTATGGTAGCATACCTGTATGGAGCTATGTAAAGGTTGTAAAGCCAAGCTTCTCCGTTTTCTATTCTTACAAAGCTGTCTTTGAAGGACACCGTCTGCTTGTTTCTGAGAGCCTTTACCTCTGAACCCTCAAGCACAATGCCTGCTTCGTAGGTTTCTATAACCTCGTACTCCGCCTTTGCCTCTTTGTTGTAAGCTACGGTGAATTCTCCTGCCCTTTTCAACTCTAACCTCCTGAATCAGCTTCAAGTATACTAATCAATATATTGGCTTAGCACGAAGTAGCTATCCCCTTGCAAAAGATACACACACTGGCTGTTATTTTCAAGGCTTTTTGCTTTTATTCTCTCAGCTTCTTCCCTTGAAGCTACGTCATAAACTATCGTGCAAACTCTCTCCGGATTTGTCCTTCTGTAATCATCGTATATAAAGCTGAAAAATGCAGACGTGGAGTTTTCAAACACGACTATCTTATCTGCAAGGTTGAAAAACTCTAAGGGTGTATTTGTGCCCGGGTTAAGTATAATCAATTTGTCTTTACTTCTTACATATCTGGAGATATTTTCGTAGTATTGGTATTTATCAAGCCTATTAGAAACTTCATCAAGAAAAAAGCCGTCTATTTTGTTTCCATAAAATTCCAGCCAACTATCAATCTCTGATTTTACTTGGTTTATATCCTTTTCACCATAAGATGTTGCGATGTATCCTACAACTTTATAACCTTTGGACTTTAAATGATTAATAGCATTCTCAAAGTTCAGATCCTTCTCTTCGCCCGGACCATTTGAAACATTGACTATTACAAACACCCTTTTGCTGGTCCTCAATTGGTAAAGCCTTTCCCACTCAGACTGATAACTACCTACTGGGTAAGAGTATAAAGGAATTAGGTATGCTTTTATATCCCTGGATGTAGTCTCGGAGTTTCCTGAACCACCACAAGCACTAAGAAATAGAACAATTAAAGCCACCAAAAGAGCGTTTAACAATGCAATTTTATTATAATCTAAAACTATGGGCTTGAAAATATACAACACCTTAAGCGGTAAGTTGGAGGAATTCGTGCCTATAAATCCACCTGAGGTTAAGATATACACCTGCGGTGTGACGGTTTATGATGATTCTCACGTGGGACACGGTAGGAGTTTGATAGTCTTTGATGTGTTCAGAAGATATTTGATGCACCTTGGTTATAGGGTGAAGTTTGTCAGGAACTTCACCGATGTGGATGATAAAATCATAAACAGAGCAAAAAGTGAATGCACAGACTTTATGACCATATCCAACAGATACATAGCAAGCTACTACGTAGATATGGAAGCCATCGGTGTGAAACCGGCGGATGTAGAACCAAGGGTAACGGAGCACATAAAGGAGATAATAGATGTGATATCTAAGCTGATTGAAAAGGGCTATGCTTACGAATCTGGCGGAGATGTTTATTTTTCCGTATCTGCCTTTCCCGAATACGGTAAGCTCTCAAAGAGAAATCCAGAGGAGCTTGAGGCAGGCGCTAGGATAGAACCTTCCGAAAAAAAGAGAAATCCTTTGGACTTTGCCCTTTGGAAGTCCGCAAAGGCTGGAGAGCCTGCGTGGGATTCTCCTTGGGGACCCGGAAGACCAGGTTGGCACACCGAATGCGTAGCTATGATATTCAAACACTTGGGCGAGACCATAGACATACACGCGGGAGGTTTGGACCTTGTTTTTCCTCATCACGAAAACGAGATAGCTCAGGCGGAAGCTTGCACGGGAAAGCCCTTTGCAAGATACTGGATGCACAACGGACTGGTGACCGTAGGCGGTCAAAAAATGTCCAAGTCCCTTGGAAATTACATAACCCTCAAGGAAGTTTATTCTAAATACCATCCGGATGTTTTAAGACTTTTAGTTCTCTTTACCCACTACAGAAGTCCTTTGGACTTTTCCTGGGAAAAGATGGAGGAAACTAAGAAAGCTTACGAGAGACTAAGGGATGCAGTTCTTGATCTGGAGTTGTTAAAAAGCCTTCCTACTGTGGAAGCTCCCGGAGCACCTCATCCACTCTTTGAAAAGGTAAAGGAAGCTGAGGAGAAGTTTTTTGAAGAATTAAGCGAAGACTTCAACACACCCGCAAGCTTAGCCCAAATTTTTAACTTAGTTTCGGAACTGAATAAAATAAAGAAAAGTGCCTTTGAAAGAAAGATCATAACTACACAAGAACTGTCTGCCTATCAGTATGCGGTAGACTCCATTCTAAAACACGTAAAGGGTATATTTGGAATACTTGAAGGTATAAATCCAGAATGTCAAAAGGTTCAGAAAGTAGAAACAGAGCAAGAAAAACCTTTTGTGGATGAAAGACTTATAAGCCTTTTAGTGGATGTTAGAGAGAGGGCAAGAAAGACAAAACAGTATGAGTTGGCTGACTACATAAGAGAAGAACTCAAAAAATTGAACGTGGTTTTGGAAGACACTCCAGCAGGGACAAAATGGAAGGTTCAACAATAATCTTAGACGGTAAATCGCTTTCAGAAAACATAAGGCAGAAGATAAAAGAAGAAATACAAAGTTACATAGCAAAAGGCTTAAGGCAGCCCTGTTTGGCGGTGGTGCTCGTAGGGGACGATCCTCCAAGTGTGGTGTATGTGAGGAATAAAAGAAAGGCGTGTGAAAGCGTGGGAATAAAGTCTTTGCTTTATCACCTTCCTTACAATACTAACCTCAGTGAGCTTTTGGAACTGATTGCAGAGCTAAACGCAAGGGAAGACGTGGATGGTGTTTTAGTGCAATTGCCTTTGCCAAAACACATACCCATGGAAGATGTAATCCTGGCAATTTCACCAAAAAAGGACGTGGATGGATTTCATCCAGAAAACATGGGCAGGCTCTTGGGAAGGATTGAAGGAGGCTTTATCCCTTGCACTCCCTTGGGTATAGACCTTCTTTTAAAACACTACCAAATAGACTTAAAGGGAAAAGATGTGGTTATTGTGGGTGCGGGGTTTATAGTGGGGAGGCCACTTAGTGCGCTCATGCTCTGGAGGGATGCTACAGTTAGCGTCTGCCATATACATACGAAAGACATAAAAAAATACACCCTTGAAGCGGACATATTAATATCCGCCACGGGAGTGCCACACCTTATAAAGGAAGATATGGTAAAAGAAGGAGCTGTAGTGGTGGATGTGGGTATAAGCAAGGTGGGAGACAAGATCTTAGGGGACGTGGATTTTGAATCGGTTAAGAACAAAGCCTATGCTATAACTCCCGTGCCAGGAGGCGTGGGACCGATGACGGTGACCTCCTTGCTTTTGAATACTCTACGAGCCTATGAAAGAAATGTTGATAAAGGTAAAAGCTAAGCCAAGGGCAAAGCAGGAAGAAGTTGGAAGAAGATACCTACGAAGTTGCGGTGAAGGAACCACCAGAAAAAGGCAAAGCCAATCAAAGAATAATAGCCTTAAAGCTCAAAATTTTTAAAATTTCAGGAGAAGAAGACTAACCTTAACATCCAACCGGTTATAAGTTGGAACAAAACCATGAACAAACCAATAAAACATAAGATCAATCCTACCTTTTTAGATCCTTCACCTTTTAGTTTAAAGTAAGCCAAAGTTATGAGGGAAAATACTGTTAAGAATATGCCGTTCCACTTGTGAGGAAAAGCCCAAAGGAAAGGCAGTTTTGATGCCACCAACGGAACTTCTGACACTCTAAAACCAAAAAACACCGCTAAAAGAAGGATAAAAAAAAGGACTAAGTTTCCGTATACGGCATACCTTTTTAAACTTTCTTTGCCTGAAAGAGTTCCCAATATATACATTGAAAAGACTACAAGGGCTAAAAGAAGAGCTGGATAAGAAAACATGGGATGCAGTATCATCGCCTTACCTCCACTTCTTGCTCAATACTTATTATATCTTGATATAGGTCTTCAAGGATATTTTGGTAGTCTGCTTTACCCTCTGCAACTAAATCCATAAGCTCCTCCAATTCCTTTGTAAATTGCTCAGAGAGAAACTTTTTAATTTTTTCCTCTTTGCTGAGATATTCATATACCATCTTACCCAAGCTTGTAGGTATCAAGAAGTTCTTTCTCTCTATCACGTATCCCCTTTCAATTAGCTTGGATATTATCGTTGCATAGGTGGATGGTCTTCCCACGCCACTGTTTTTCATCTCTTGCACAAGTTCTCCATGGGTGTAAAGGTAGGCTTTTGGTTGTTTTCTGAACTGCTTTAGCTCTCTCACGTCCAATTCCCCCTCTAAGGACGGACTTAGTTCCAAAGGAAGGACCCTGTTCCAACCTTCTTCCACCACTTCCGTTATAATTTCCCTTTTTTGCTCCAAACTCCCTGCCTTTATTAGAATCTCCTTCACCTTAACTTTTACCGGCTTCATCTGGCTTGCCACGAACCTTTTGAATATTAGCTCGTAAAGGAGTGTGTGCTGGTCGGTTATGCCTTCAAGCTGTCCGCTCACTTGCATAGACCTTAGCTCTTCTGGCTCAAGCATCTTTGTAGGTCTTATACACTCGTGGGCTCCGCCCTCTCCCCAAGCCCTTGGATTAAAGTATTCCTCTCCAAACTCCTCTTTGATGTATTCTTTGGCTAAGGCAATTCCGTAATCGGAAACCCTCACTGAATCTGTCCTATGGTAAGTTATAAAACCAAGTTCAAAGAGTGTTTGGGCAAGCTCCATTGTCTTTGGGAGAGAAAACCTATACCTGTCGCTGGCATCTTTTAGCATGGTGTCAGTTCTATAGGGCGGTGGCGGATACTTTAGCTCTTCTCTTTCAGAAAGGGAGATTATCTCTATGTACTCTAAGCTGTCAAAAAACTCCTTTGCGGATTGCTTGTTTTCAAAGGTCCATTCAATGGTAAGTTTTTTGTCTTTTTCCCCTAAATTTACTGATACTTTGTAGATTTTTTTCCTGTATTCCTTCTCCCTCTCTATTATCCAGCCAAGGACTGGCGTTTGGACCCTTCCCGCAGATAGCCATTTTTTACCAAAAGCGGACCAAAGCATTTGTGAAAACTCAAAGCCCACCCATCGATCCGAAACCCTCCTGACTATCTGCGCCTTAACCTTATCTTCGTCCACATCCCTCAGTTCGTTGAGAGCTTTGATTATAGCCTTTTTGGTTATTTCGTGAAATTCCATACGCTTTATGTTCTTTGCAAAAGGCTTTAATAGCTGGGCTATATCCCATCCTATTTTTTCCCCCTCCGCATCTGGGTCCGTTGCTATGAACACCTCTTGACTTTCAAAAGCCAGCCTTCTTAGGCTTTCAACCAATTCGTTCTTTCCTTGGATCACCTCGTAGATAGGCTCCACTCCGTCTTTTAGGATCACTCCGTGAAATCCCCCTTCGCTGCTAAGGTCCAAAACGTGTCCTAAGGAAGCGGTGACCATCAGATAATAGCTTTCGGTTGATGTTTCTAAAACTTCGTGACCTCCCACTCTTCTACGCACCGCCTTTCCAAAAAAGTTTGCGATCGTGCGGGCTTTGTTAGGTGACTCAACCACTATAAGGACAGGTTTTAAAAGGTCAGTGTTGTTGAAGAATCGCTCACCATTTATAAACTCTCTTATAAAAGCTCTGTCCCTTTCTATTTCTGAGATTAGCTCCTCAAAGTTTACATCCTCTACTCTAACGAATTGTATGTCTTCACTAAACCATCTTACCTTTTTAATAAGGTGGTTGAATGCTCTTCTGTCGTCCACAAGGACCAAACTTAAGCCTTTGCTTATTCCACCAGCAAACATACGAGAAGTTCTTCCGCTTGCCTGTAGATAGCCAGTCACATCCGAAACCACCAGCTGATAGCCTTCTTTTGTTATCCTAAGACTAACATCCTCAGATTGCTCTAAAACAGCTAAAACCTCTTCTGAGCGGAAGAATTCCTCCAGCTCAGCCTTTAACTTATCTATCTTAGCCTTTAGCTCGGGCTTATCGCTTATAAATTCTTCGCTAAGATACTGATACTTTCCCAGTTGAGAAAGCCATCTGTCAAGCTTTTTAGAAAGATGGGGTAGCTTTTTAACTATGCTGGACCTTATGGAACTCAAAGCCCATAAAAGATGGGAAAGATTAGACTCAAACTTTAAGGAAACTACTATCTTTGGCACGCCGTAGAATAGAGCATACCTCACCACGTGGGGCATGTCAAAACCACGGGCTAAGGGATTTCTGTAGGATGCTATACCAATAAGCACGTGCACCTTCCCACTTTCAAAAAGCTTAAGGTTTTCCTCGCTTAGCTCTTCGTAAGTTAGGGAAGATATGCCTTTGGATTTTAGCTCTTCCTTTAGCACATCTACGTATTCTTTACCTTTGTCTGAAGGTACGAAGATAAGCCCACCCTTTCCAAGCCTTTTTATCCACTCCTCTAAAGGCAAAGCGTTTATGTCCTCGTAAGCATCCACTATGTTTCTCAAGTAAAAGGTAGGTGTGCCCACCTCAAAACCAAGAAGCTCTCTAAAAAGCTTTATCCTGCTTGACCTTGGATTGGAAGTGGCAGAAGAAACCACAAGGACTCCACCCTTTTGGTTGGATATATCTCTTAGCTGTTGGGAGAGTTTTTTGATTTTTTCCCAATCTTCTGCGCTCTTGTTTGGTTTTTCCTTCAACCTTATAAGCTCCAATGCCTGATCTATCTCTTCTTTTGTAAATCCCAAAGTATAAAGTGCTTTATCTACGTTTTTTGCAGTTTTCAAAAAGGAATCCACATCGTCTACAAAAACAAAAGAAAAATCCTTAGGTATGATTTCGTAGTTTTTGTAAAGGAACATAGAGGTAGTAACCAAAACTAAGAAATCCCCTTCCATAAGCTTTTTTCTCTTTTCTTCCTTTTCTTTTTTTCCCTCGTCCCCAAAAGAGAGTATTTCACTTTTCTTAACACCAAAGCTTTTTAGCTTTCTCACTGTTTGTTCAACCAAAAGCCTTGTGGGCAGTATTACGTAAGACTTTTTCCCTTTTTTTGCCAAAAATGAAACCATAGAAAGGCCAAAGGAGGTTTTACCCACACCTGTGGGAGCAAGTAGGGCAAAAGAATTTCCAACAAGCACCCTTTTAGCCCAAGTTTTCTGAAGAGCCCACGGACTTGCAGAAAGCCCCCTTTTAAACTCCTCCATCCACTCCAAAAGTTCCTCTTCCACATTGCATATACTCTTCAATGAACCATCTCTGATACTTTTGCAAGGATCATCCTCCACAACTGGAAGACATCTCTCACACGGAAGACCCATTGCGAGTCTTTCCGAAGATACATCTCCACCACAATTGGGACACAGTCCTCTGAAGAGTGCTTTTATCATAACTAACTAATTATATATACCAGTTAAGCTAAAATTTTCTACGTGAGGGATAAAGATTTTGCTAATCTGGAATTAGAAAAAGTTTTGGGGAGAATAAAAACCTACTTTAATTCAAAGGCTACAGAGAGATTCCTGGAAAACCTAAAACCCATACTGGACCCATCAACCTTAAGGCAGGAGATACAGCTTGTGGAAGATTTCATTGCCGTGGAAGAGAACTTAAAAATCTATCCCTTTGACGATGTGGAGGCTAAGGTAAAAAAGGCTGCCTTGCAAGATGCAATGCTGAGTTTAGAAGAGATTTTAAGTATTTACAAGGTAATAAAGTTAATAAAGGAAGCAAGAAAGACCTTAGGTTCCCATGTGCCTGTGCGGAAAAGTCTTAGTAGCATACTAAGAAGCCTTCATCAATTTCCGCAGATAGAAAGCCTAATAGAGAGCTCTATAGACCAAAGGGGCTTTGTCAAAGACAGCGCCAGCGAGGAACTTTCAAAGATAAGGTCTAAGGTGAGGGAAATGGAAAGAGAGATTACCAAACGTCTGGAAAACATCCTAAACCGTCCAGATGCGGAGAGGCTATTTTCAGACAGAATAATAACCATAAGGAACAATCGCTATGTTCTGCCCGTAAAAACGACAGAGATAAACAAAATAGTGGGTATAGTCCATGGCACCTCTTCCTCCGGATACACCACATACTTAGAGCCCCACAGCGTGATAGAGCTCAACAACAAATTAGTGGTCTTAAAAGAAGAGGAAGAGGAAGAGACAAAAAAGATATTAAGGAGAATAACCTCGTACATAGGAGAGTTTAGTTCAAAGCTACTGGAAGCTCTGAACACTCTGCTAAAGTTGGACTATCTAAAGGCCCTTGCAAAGTTTAGCAAAGAGGTAAAGGGTAAATTTCCGAGAATTTCCGAGGATAGGATCGTTCTCAAAAACGTAAGACATCCCATTCTGGCTCTTACTAAGGAAGAGGTGGTACCTATAGACATAAGGATAGAAGGTAAAAGGGGGTTAATACTTACTGGTCCCAATACGGGTGGTAAGACGGTAGCATTAAAGACCTTGGGGCTGTGCTGTCTTATGTTCCAACTTGCTATGCCTATTCCTATAGAGGACGGGGAACTGCCCGTTTTTGAGGGTATATTCACAGACATAGGGGATGAGCAGAGCATAGAACAGAACCTTTCCACTTTTTCTGCGCACATCTCCAACTTGGTAGAATTCTTACCTTTGGTTAATAAGAAAACGCTTGTGCTCTTGGATGAGCTTGGCGCAGGAACAGATCCTATTGAAGGCTCAGCCCTTAGCATAGGTGTGCTTGAGTATCTTAAAAGAAGGTCAGCCTTTGTCTTTGCTACCACACACCACACTCCTGTCAAGCTCTACGCCATTGAGTCAGATTATTACACACCTGCAAGTGTATCCTTTGACAGAGAGTCTCTTAAACCCACCTACACCATACTCTACAACTCTGTAGGAAGCAGCATGGCCTTTGAAATTGCCAGGAGGTTGGGCATACCAGAGGAGGTCCTGGAGTACGCCAGCCAAAAAATGCCCGCAGAGTTTGAAAGGTTTTCAAAAGCCAAAGAGAGCTTGGAAGAGCTAATAAGAGACTATCAAGAAAAACTCAAAGAGCTTGAGCGTTCAAGTTTGGAACTGGAAAAGATGAAGGCCGAGTATATGGCAGTTCTGTCAGAAGCGAGCAGGATAAAGGAAGAGGCATACAAGGAAGGTATGTCTCAGGCGCTGGAGTATCTCAGGCAAATAGAAAGGGAAGCGGAGGAAATACTAAAAACTGCGAGGGACAGGCAAAGGATAAGGCAGTTCCTTAGGGAAAAAACCCAAGATATAACCCAAAAAATAGAAAAGGAAGAAATAAGAGTGGGCGATTGGGTTGAATTTATGGGTTCAAGAGGAAGGGTGTTAGAAGTAAAGGAGGATAAACTGCACGTATCCTTTGGTGGTGTAAAAGCTTGGATGGATGTGCAGAAGGTAAAGAAAACTTACGCGGCTGAGCAAGAAACTCAAGAGCATAGCTTTGAGATAAAAAAGGCTTTACCCACAGAAATAAACCTTACAGGTTTAAGCACGGAAGAAGCTTTGCACAGGTTGGAGATGTTTTTGAAGGAGGCAAAGGCTATGGGAGTTAAAAGTGTAAAAGTAATTCACGGAACCGGAGTAGTAAAAAAGGTTGTGCAGGAGTTTTTAAAAAATTCAGAGGATGTAGTCTTTTACAGAGAAGGATACCCAAGGGAAGGAGGCTCTGGAGTTTCTATAGTGTTTCTTGAGAAATAAATCGTATGAAGATAATCTATTAGAAAATCTTAATATTGAAATACACTTCGCTAATCCTTCGAAAATTTCTATCTTAGAGACCCAGGCCCGAATATGACACGCACCCACGGTGGCCAGTTTGGCCACAAGATTTGGCAGGGGTGCAATGACCAACTCCTGGGAGGATATAAAGAACGATGTAAGATACACAAGGACTGCTGCAGTGTCTGATATATTCGTCCAAATAAGACCAGGTTCAGATATAGCCTTCATGGGTGGTCTGATAAACTACGTGCTACAAAACAAAAAGTATAACGAAGAGTATTTAAGGCACTTCACCAATAAAGCAGTTCTACTCAAGATACACACCAGAGGTAGTGGAAAAGACTACCGGCGTTCCAAAAGAGAAATTCTTGGAAGTGGCAAAGCTCGTAGCAGAGACAGGTGCGCCTGACAAATCCATGACCCACCTTTATGCCTTAGGTTGGACCCACCACAGTTGGGGCTCCCAGGTAATAGGTTCTATTAGGTTCTTACACGGTTACCTAAGACACCCCAGACCCGAACAGCAAACCCTAAAAGATTACATAGACGCAAACACTCCCAAACCTTGGGACGATGGCTCTATGAACTATTGGTCCAATTACTCCAAGTTTATGGTTTATAACAAAGTATCAGTGCATGCACTGTAGAGACCCTGGATGCCTAAAGGCCTGTCCATCCCCAGGTGCAATAATTCAATACCAGAATGGTATAGTGGATTTTGACCATTCCAAGTGCATAGGCTGTAAATACTGTCTTTTTGGTTGTCCCTAACAATAAGCCTTGGAAGTGTAACTTCTGTGTGGATCGGGTCTCTGCTGAGCTTGAGCCAGCCTGTGTGAAGACTTTTCCCAGCTAAAGCAGAGAGGGTTTGAAAAGGCTTAAGCCAGAGATGTATGGACTTCCCAAGGAAGCGAGTATCTCTCCTCTTTGAAGTTGAGAGGTTCTCTGCCTTTGAAAGGGTAATACACTGGTTGGTCGCCCTATCCTTTCTTTATCTTTTCCTTTCTGGTCAAGGTTGGCTATAATCTTGCACGAGATTGCTTTCATAGTGGTAGGTGCTGGTTTTATAGTGCACGTGTATATGGGAACCATAGGAGTGCCGGGTTCTCTCAGCGGTATGATAACCGATTGGCATAGGGATATAGCATTTGAGCAGTGCTCGTTGGAATTTGCCTTTTC
>NZ_DAIQAX010000001.1:91886-228792 GCF_036781485.1 Thermocrinis sp. | reverse complement strand
CCGATTGGCATAGGGATATAGCATTTGAGCAGTGCTCGTTGGAATTTGCCTTTTCCCCTTTCTGTAAAAGAGTTTCAGGCCTATCTGCCTTAATTCAAATCATATATTTTTAAACTATCCAGCCAGCTCCACCGCCTTTTTGGCCCCATCCCACATGTCCTCTGCGGTTATAAAGTTAAGCCCAGATTCTGCTAAGATTCTTTTACCTTCCTCCACGTTTGTGCCCTCCATACGAACCACCACAGGCACCTTTATTTCCACCATCTTTGCCGCTTCAATGAGCCCATTTGCCAGCCTGTCGCACCTTAGGATCCCACCAAATATGTTTATAAACACCGCCTTTACGTTTTTGTCCGCCATCAAAATCCTAAAGGCGTTGGCGATCTGTTCTACGTTGGCACCGCCCCCCACGTCTAAGAAGTTTGCAGGTTCACCTCCAGCGAGTTTGATGATGTCCATAGTGGTCATGGCAAGTCCCGCACCGTTGACCATACAGCCTATGTTTCCGTCAAGCTTTATGTAGTTGAGGTTGTAGGTTTTTGCCTCTACCTCCAATGGATCTAACTGGCTTAGGTCCTCCATCTGTTCCAAATCTTTGTGTCTTAGAAGTGCGTTGTCGTCTATCTCCACCTTTGCGTCCAAAAGAACCAGCTTCCCATCCTTTGTTAGCACCAAGGGGTTTATCTCCACCAAGGAGGCATCAAGCTCCTCGTAGGCTCTGTATATACCAAGGGCTATCTTAACAAAATCATTCACAGGCAATCCCAGCCTGAAAGCTATCTTTCTTGCCTGAGAGGGCATTAGGCCAAGGGATGGGTCTATGTGTAGCATATGAATAGCCTCTGGTTTTTCTTTGGCTACTTCTTCAATCTCCATCCCCCCCTCTGCAGAAGCCATAAGCACGGGCTTAGATACAGACCTGTCTAAGGTTATAGAAAGATAGTACTCTTTTTCTATCGGCGTAGCCTTTTCTATCCAAACCCTGTTTACGGGCTTTCCGTCAGGACACTGGAAGGTTTTTAGAACCTTTCCTAGCATACCATTCACCGCAGATTCCAGCTCTTCCATGTTTTTTACGAGCTTAACTCCACCAGCCTTTCCTCTGCCACCACAGTGCACCTGAGCCTTTACCACCAAAGGAAATTCCCCAAACTCTTCCGCTATTTGCCTTGCTTCTTCTAAGCTAAAGGCGACCTTTCCCTCTGGCACAGGCAGGCCATATCTTCTGAGTATTTCCTTAGCCTGATGCTCGTGTAGTTTCATTTCTAGCCCCCTTGAAAAAAGGTATTATAAAAAATATATCAGTTTTCAGATGTTTAGAAAAGTATATAAAATAAAACTTATGGAAACCCTATCACCAGCCAAACTAAACTTGGGACTTTGGATATTGGGTAAGCGCAAAGACGGATACCACGAGATTTTTACCATATTCCAAGCCATAAGCTTGTTTGACAGAATAAGCATAAAGGAAGGACCGCTAAGGGTGGAGACTTCCAACGGTATTCCCCAAGAGGAGAATTTAGTTTATAAAGCTCTTAGGCTTATGGAACATCTTTTAGGAAGAGAGTTAGAAGTCCAGGTTTTCATAGAGAAGAACATTCCCTTAGGAAGCGGGCTTGGTGGGGGGTCATCCAACGTGGCCACTGTTTTAAAGGCGGTTAATGAGATGCTCGGAAATCCCCTGAGCTTTAACCAGCTATTGAAAATAGCTTCCAAAGTTTCTTCTGATGCTCCCTTTTTTCTCTACGGTGGCTCCGCAATAGGAAGGGGTAAGGGTGAAATAATTGAGCCAATAGAACTTCCAGCTTTTAGGTTTGTGGTGATCTACCCAGAGGTGCAGGTATCCACTAAGATGATTTACTCTCTTGTAAGTTCAAAGGAATTGACACAAAACCTTGATAGTGATAAAATAATAGATTGCCTGAGAAAGGAAGAGTTTGAGGTTCTGAGCAACGAGCTAGGTAGGTTGTGTGCTGAAGTGGTGCCCCAGGTGGGCGAGGTGCTGAGGTTTTTAGAAAGTTTGGGCTACAAGGCCTTGGTAAGTGGTAGTGGTTCGGCAGTTTTCTTTGTAGGAGAGCTTGAAGATAGGTTAAAAAGGGCTTGCCAGCTGAGAGGTTGGCGGGTTTATCAGGTGGAGAGCTTGGGGTGTAGCTCAACTGGCAGAGCACCGGACTTTGGATCCGGGGGCTCCTGGTTCGAATCCAGGCACCCCAGCTTTTCCACTAAAAAATAGGAGATAGAACTATGATAGGATCTATAAAACTTCTCACTGGTACAAGCAACTTAGAACTGGCCAAAGAGGTATCCGAATATTTGAACATGCCCCTATCTGACGCCCTTGTGTCTCGTTTTAGCGACGGAGAGGTAAGGGTTCAGATAAACGAATCCATGAGAGGGGAGGACGTCTTTGTAATACAGTCCCTTTGTCCTCCCATAAACGAGAACATTATGGAGCTCTTGCTTATCTTGGATGCTCTCAAAAGGGCTTCCGCCGGAAGGATAACGGCAGTTATTCCTTATTACGCGTACGCAAGGCAGGACAGAAAAGACAAGCCAAGGGTCCCCATAAGCGCAAGGTTGCTTGCAGATCTTATCACTGTAGCAGGAGCCCAAAGGGTGGTCATTGTGGACCTTCACTCTCCACAAATTCAGGGCTTTTTCAACATACCCGTGGACAACCTACATGCGTTGGGAGTACTTTATGACTACCTTAAGGATAGGTTGGACGGTGATACTGTGGTTGTATCCCCGGACGCGGGTGGTGTGGAAAGGGCTAGACTTCTCGCCAACAAAATCGGATGCTCCATAGCTATAATATACAAGAGAAGACCAGAGCCAAACGTAGCAGAAGTGCTGGATATTGTAGGAGAAGTAAAAGGTAAAAGAGCCATAATCGTAGACGACATCATAGACACTGCCGGTACAGTTTGCGCCGCAAGTGAGCTGCTTCTTTCAAAAGGTGCTTTAAGCGTGGATGTGGTCGCTACTCACGGTCTGCTATCTGGTCCAGCTGTAGAAAGGCTGAGAAATTCCCAAATAAAAGAAGTTGTAGTCAGTAACACCATTCCATGCAAGAACAAGGGGCTTGAAAAACTTAGAGTTGTATCTGTAGCCTCACTCATAGGAGAGGCAATAAGAAGGATACACGAAGGTGAATCAGTAAGTATGCTGTTTGCATAAAGGAGGCGGTCATGAAAAGAGTTGAGTTGAAACTTCTTCCAAGAAATACCAACGAGAGGAAGAGCGAGAAAAAACAGAGAAAAAGGGAAGGATACATCCCAGTAGAGATATACGGAAAAGGGGTAGATAATGTGCATGCGTACATGAACCTAAAAGACTTCAATTCACTACCCCATGGAGAAACATTCTTGATAGTAGCAGAGGTGAATGGAGATAAAAGGTTATGCTTTTTGAAAGAGGTCCAGTATGGTTGGCTTGGAGATAACCCAATCCACGTAGACCTATACGATATATCCAAGGTGAAAGAAATAGACATAGAGGTACCTTTGGAATTTGTGGGCACTCCAGCGGGTGTGAGCCTTGGGGGAACCTTTGAAATTGTGCTAAACACTCTAACAGTTAGGGCAAGCGTGGAAAGCATACCCGATAAGATAACCGTAGATGTTAGTGGTCTTGGTCTTGGAGACTCGCTACACGTGAAAGACATCCAACCACCACCTAACTGTACAATACTTGACAACCCAGAGGAGGTTGTGGCAGTAGTCTTAGAACCCGAAGCTGAAGAAACACCAACTGAATGATAAAACTTGTAGTAGGGCTTGGCAACCCAGGTAAAAAATACGAAAGAACAAGGCACAACGTAGGCTTTATGGTAGTAGATGAGCTTTTAAAAAAGCTTCGGGTAAAAGAATACACGCAAGAGTGTCTATCTCACGTTTATAAAGTTAAAGTGTTAAACAGGGAAGTATTAGTGGCAAAGCCCCAAACTTACATGAACAACTCAGGGTTAGCGGTGCTAAACCTTCTGGAGGAGTACGAGCTAAGTCCAAAGGATATGATGGTGGTTTATGATGACTTGGACCTCCCTCTTGGAAGGATAAGGCTAAGGTTAGAAGGTAGTAGCGGGGGGCATCATGGCGTAGAGTCTATAATAAAAGAGATAAAGTCGGAGAACTTTGCAAGGCTTAGGATAGGCATAGGAAGACCTAAGAATAAGGATAAGGTGGTGGAATACGTCCTTTCACCCTTTGAACCAGAAGAAGAGCAGATTCTCTATGCGGTCTTAGACAGAGCCTCGGAGTGTGTCCTTAGATGTTTAGAGCTTTCACCAGAAGAATCTATGAGCTTTTGCAACGCACCAATAGAAGTATAGAAGATGGAAATAGTTAGCACTAAAGACATAAGCAAGGTGGTAAAGGTTTTAGAAAAGGGCGGTATAGTTTGCGCTCCTACGGATACTATCTACGGACTTTTGGCAGATGCTACCAACAAAGAGGCGGTGGAAAGGTTATACGAGATTAGAAGGCCCTCAGGCAGACCGTTTATAGTGCTTTTGCCAGATATAAGCTACGTACTAAAGTTTGATGTTCTGATTACCAAACTTAGTATAGCTCTTCTTAGTATTGGCGTAACTGTGATCTTTCCAAAAAGGACCACCATTCCTACATACCTGACTCGTTGGAGAAAGAGCATAGCTTTTAGAGTGCCGGCTCAGGGCGTGTTTATAAAGAACCTTCTCAAAAAGTTTGGAAAACCTCTTGTCGCCCCAAGCGCTAATCCAGAGGGACTAAAACCCGCATCTGATATAAAGGAAGCCATGGAATACTTTGGAGACAAGATAGATCTATACGTAAAAGGAGCAAAGCTCACAGGCAAACCATCTACGATAGTAAAGCTCATAAGTAAAAAGGCGATAAAAATCATAAGGGAAGGGAACGTGCCTAAGGAGCAAGTATTAAACATGGTAAGTAGCTTAGCTTCTCCGTTAGGCTCTCTTCCTTTTGAGATTGAGCCTTTCCTTTAAACTCTTTCTCTTTGGTCCCTTTTCGTCCTTTTTACCCTCCACTCCGCTGAAGACCGCACTCTTGAGTAGTTTTTCCCTCTCCTGCTCTTCTTTCTTGACCTCTTCTTCTATCTCTTCCTGAGAGGCAACCTGAACCTTGATCGTATCCTCAACTACCTTTTCCTTTAGGTTATATAGCATAGCTTCAAAGAGTCCAAAAGCTTCTTTTTTATACTCTACTAACGGATCCCTCGCAGCGTATCCTCTTAGGTATATGCCTTCTCTTAACCTATCAAGGGTATGCAGGTGTTCCCTCCACAGGTGGTCAAGGTTAGACAGCGCAATCATCTTAAATATCTCCTTAAAGAGGCTTTCTCCCCATACCTTCTTCTTTTCCTCCAAAATGCCGAGTACTTCAGAGCTCAGTTTTTCCACAAGTTCCTCTTTGTCTCTAACCTTCGGAATTGCTAAATCTCTTCCAGTTAATTCTTTCAGATAATCCTCCAAGGGTTTTGTCTCCCAAAGTTCAGGATCTTCTTCGGGCATCAGTTGTGCAATCTTTTGGTTAAGCACGTCCTTTACGAATTCTTCTAAGTATCCTTCTAAATCTTTGCCTTCCAAAAGGTCCCTTCTCAAACCATAGACCGTTTGCCTTTGAACATTAACTACGTTGTCATACTCCAGCAGTCTTTTTCTTATCTGAAAGTTCTGAGCTTCTATTCTCTTTTGAGCGTTCTGTATAGCCTTTGTTACTATCCTGCTCTCTATGGGCTCTCCTTCCGGAATCTTTAAGAACTCCATCATCTTCTTTACCCTGTCTCCTCCAAACAATCTAAGAAGGTCATCCTCAAGGGAAAGGATAAACCGGGATTCGCCTGGATCGCCCTGCCTACCAGCCCTACCCCTAAGCTGGTTGTCTATCCTCCTTGATTCATGCCTCTCTGTTCCTATGACTAAAAGTCCACCAAGCTCGATCACTTTTTTCTTCTCCTCTTCTGTTATCCTATAAGCCTCTTGCAAGGCAGATTTCCACTCGTCCTGCGTAGCTTCTTCGGGTATCTTTCCTTTCTTTCTTAGAATCTCCTTAGCCAGGTACTCTGGGTTTCCACCAAGCAGTATGTCCGTACCCCTACCTGCCATGTTGGTAGATATGGTAACAGCTTTTAATCTTCCAGCTTGAGCGATTATTTCCGCCTCCCTTTCGTGATGCTTTGCGTTTAGAACGTTGTGAGGTATACCTTTTTTCTTTAGAAGGTTAGAAATATGCTCTGAATCCTCTATAGATATGGTGCCAACCAAAATCGGCCTCCCCCTACTGTGCTCTTTCTCTATTTGTCTTACTACCTCTTCCCACTTTTCCTTTTTTGTCTTAAAGACCATATCTGGCAAGTCTTTCCTACGCATGGGCTTGTGGGTGGGAACCACTACCACATCAAGCCCGTATATTTCTTTAAACTCAAGGGCTTCAGTTTCTGCAGTCCCAGTCATACCAGCCAGCTTTTGGTAAAGCCTAAAGTAATTCTGAAAGGTTATGCTTGCCAAGGTCTGATTTTCTTGCTGGATAGGAACACCCTCTTTAACCTCTATAGCCTGATGCAAGCCGTCAGACCACCTTCTACCGGGTAAAACCCTACCCGTAAACTCATCTACTATGAGCACCTCTCCATCCTTCACTATGTAATGCACGTCCCTTTTAAAAAGCTCGTGAGCCTTTATGGATTGATGCACAGCGTGTAGCAGGTCTATGTGTTTAAGGTCGTATAGGTTCTCAATCCCAAAAAACTCTTCAAGTTTTTTAATGCCTTCTTCTTTTAACTGAACGGTTCTGTTCTTTTCATCCACGATGAAATCCTCTCCCGCCTTCAGCCTTCTGACCGCCTGGTCTGCCTTGTAGTAAATGGAAGTATCCATCTGGGATGGTCCAGATATTATCAGCGGGACCCTTGCCTCGTCTATGAGTATGGAATCCACCTCGTCTATTATGGCGTAGTGGTGTCCCCTTACTTGAACAATGTCGTCCAAAGAAAAGCTCATGTTGTCTCTCAGATAGTCAAAACCAAACTCGTTATTGGTCCCATAAGTTATGTGAGCTTGATAAGCACTTTTTCTATCGCAGGGAACAAGCTTGGTAAAGAATGCCTTCTTTGCCTCTACGTTTATCTTCTCCGAAGGTAGTATTTCATCAAAGTATCCCTTGGGCCATACCCTAAGGTCTTCCTCTACTGCTTTTTGGAACAGCTCTCCATCCACCCACTCCACCCTATAAGAGCTGTAGTCTGAGTTTATTACTCCCACCTCCAAGCCTAAAAACCTGTATATAGGACCCATCCACTGGGCGTCCCTTCTTGCCAGATAGTCATTCACAGTTACCACATGCACCCCCCTATCTGTTAGAGCATTCACGTAAGCGGCAGAAGTAGCTACCAAGGTTTTACCTTCTCCTGTTTTCATTTCCGCAATTTTACCCTCATGCAGAACAAGACCACCGATGAGTTGCACGTCAAAGAACCTAAGCCCTATAGTCCTTTTGCCCGCCTCCCTAACCAAGGCAAAGGCAAGTATAACTTCTTCCGTAATCCTACCCTTGCTGATTTCATCCTTTAAACTCTCGTCCTGCGAGATCTTCTGAAATAGATCCTTAGAAAGCTCCACAATACCCTTGTTGGAAAGCTCGTCTAACTCCTTCTCCTTTTGGTTTATCTTTTGGACAAACTTTCTAAGGCGCTTTACTTCACGCTCGTTCTTTGTGCCTATAATCTTTTTTAAAAGCCATTCTATCATAGGATATATATTAAATTAAACAAGTTTTAAAACTACCACTTTTGGCGCACTCCTTATCTTATAATAACTCTATGCCTGTTAGAGAAAAAGGTTATGTCCTGGCGCGTATCTTTATAAGGGAAGATGAGGAATTTGATGGGGAGCGTCTCTACTCTAAGATTCTAAAATTTTTGAAAGAAAAAAATATAGCTGGAGCGACGGTCTTAAAAGCTATTCTTGGCTATGGTACCACGGGCGAGTATCATTACGAAGGCATTGAAGTGCTGTCTTACAACCTTCCAGTTGTCATAGAGTTGGTGGATGAAGAAAAAAAGGTGATTAGCGTATTGGAAGAACTTGGGAGGCATATCAAAAGCGGGCTTGTTAGTGTGGAGAGAGCGCACGTATGGGAATTTTAATAGCGATAGCAGTGGGTGGAGCCTTGGGATCCCTACTCAGATATCTGATTTCAAAATTTTTGCAGAGCAAGTTTGGCTTAGCTTTTCCCGTAGGCACGCTTACAGTAAATCTAATTGGGGCTTTTCTGATAGGTCTTTTCTTCTCTTACTTTGTGGAAAAACTAAGCGTATCAAGCGAGGTTAGAAGCTTTCTCATAACTGGGTTTCTCGGTGGATTTACCACACTATCAACTTTCACCTACGAAAGCTTTGCTCTGATAGCGGATGGAGAATACCTAAGGTTTTTGCTGTATTTGTCTCTTACCAACCTTTTTGGAATCTTTCTCACATTTCTGGGATACAATCTGGGTAGGTTGTTATGAATTGGGAGGAGGCTGTTTTGCTGAGGATCTTTTTGGGAGAAGATGATAGATGGGAAGGAAAACCGCTATATAAGCACATAACCGAGTTTTGCAAAGAGAGGGGTATAGCTGGAGTTACAGTCTTTAGGGGTATATTAGGCTACGGAAAATCTTCAGTTATACACAAAGCGGGAGTATTTAAGTTATCTTCTGATTTGCCTATAGTGATTGAGATATTGGACCATGAGGAAAGGATAAAGGAAATCCTACCTGAAATAGCCAAGATGATAAAGGGTGGGCTTATAACCACAGAAAAGGTTAAAATTGCACGCTACGGGAAGTAGCTAAGATGTTTCTTAGGATTGGCACAAGAAAGAGTAAGTTAGCTCTTTGGCAAGCTAATTTTGTCAAAGAAAAGTTAGAATCCTTGGGATGCAAAGTGGAATTAGTTCCGATAACCACCACTGGGGACAAGATAACCTCCGCACCTTTGGCAAAAATAGGTGGCAAAGGGCTTTTTGTAAAGGAGATAGAAGAAGCTTTACTAAAAGGAGAGATTGACCTTGCGGTGCATTCTTTGAAGGATGTGCCTATGGCCTTGCCGAAAGGTTTAACACTCTGCGCTATAACAGAGAGAGAATATCCTTACGACGTGCTAATATCAAAAGATGGTAAGAAGTTGGAGGAGCTCCCTCCTGGTGCGGTCGTTGGCACTTCTTCTTTGAGAAGGCAGGTTCAGATAAAAAGAAAAAGAAGGGATCTCAAAGTAGAGGTTCTAAGGGGAAACGTGGATACAAGGTTAAGAAAGCTGGAAGAAGGGTTATACTCTGCTATTGTCTTAGCGTACGCAGGGGTAAAAAGGATGGGTTTTGAAAAATACATAACTCAGGTGCTGGAAGACTTCATCCCTGCAGTTGGGCAGGGAAGCTTGGCTATAGAAACAAGAGAAGATGACTTGGAGGTCCAGAGATTTGTAAAAGGCTTGGATCACAAGGAAAGCCATTTGAGGGCTATGTGCGAGAGGGCTTTCTTAAGAGAATTGGAAGGTGGCTGTCAAGTTCCCATAGGTGCCTTTGCGTGGATAGAATATGGAAAGATAAAGATAAAAGGTTTTATATCAGACTTAGAAGGGGAAAGGTTTATTGAGGATAAGGAAGAGGGAAGCTTAGAAGAGGCAGAAGAAACTGGGAAAAGGCTAGCCCGCAGACTCTTAGAGCTTGGCGGGAGGGAAATACTCAAAGAGATTTATAGTTTATAATCTTTGCCTATGAAAGAATTTTGGTATTGGGCAGAGGAATACGACAGAAAGCTCATAGCAAGCGCCATAGAAGCAGGAGCAAAGGCTGTAGTGATAGAAGACCAGGACAAAGAGGAAGAGGTAAAAAGGCTTGGTAAAGTCTTAGTTCTAAAACAGGGGAAAGACTTTGAGTATGTGCGTATAGAGAAGAAAGAAGACGAGGATAGAGCAGCAAAATACCCGCCCAACGTAAAGGTAGTGGTAGAAACTACCGACTGGACCATCATACCTTTGGAAAATCTTATAGCCCAAAGGGAAGAGTTATATGCAGTGGTAAAAAGCGAGGAAGAGGCAAAAACAGCCATAAAAATATTAGAAAAGGGGGTAAAAGGTATAGTTTTAAAGAGTAAGGACATAAACACCATAAAGAAGGTTGGAAAGGTCTTGGAGGAAGAAGAAGAAAACCTTCCGCTTGTGGTAGTTAAGATATCAAAGATTCTTCCCTTAGGCTTGGGCGATAGAGTCTGCGTGGATACAACCTCTATACTAAGTAGAGGGGAAGGTATGCTGGTAGGAAATTCCTCCGGTGGTATGTTTTTGGTGCATGCGGAAACGGAAGAGAACCCCTACGTAGCTTCCAGACCATTCAGAGTTAACGCAGGAGCGGTACATATGTACATAAGGACCCCCAACAACAAAACAAAGTATCTTTGTGAACTAAAAGCTGGAGATGAAGTAATGGTTTATGACCACAAAGGAAGGGGAAGGGTGGTCTATGTAGGAAGGGCAAAGGTAGAAAGAAGGCCTATGCTTTTGGTTGAGGGCAGATGGGAAAACAAAAAAGTAAGCGCGGTGCTTCAGAATGCGGAAACTATAAGACTTACAAAACCAGATGGGAATCCTATATCTGTAGCGGAGCTTAAAGAAGGGGACGAAGTCCTGGGATACGTGGAAGAGGCAGGAAGACACTTTGGCATAAAGGTTGAAGAAACTATCATTGAAAAGTGAGCTCGCTTCTATAATAATACCTGTCTATAATGGAGAGAAGTATGTAAACCAAGCCATAGAAAGCGCTTTATCTCAGACCTATCCTTACAAGGAAATAATAGTAGTAGATGATGCAAGCACAGACCGCACGCCTCAGGTGGTAAAAAGCTATCCAGTTATCTATTACAGGAATCCACAGAACATGGAAAGGGCATACTCAAGAAACAAAGGAGTGGAGCTTTCCAAAGGTGAGTATTTGTTCTTTTTAGACTACGACGACCTTTGGGAGAAGGACTATGTAGAGTCATCTGTAGAATTCTTAAAAAAACACGATGTAGTTTATAGTTTTCCCAGAATGTTCGTTGATGGCTCAGGTGATGTTAAAAGAGTTTCAAAGAAAAAAATTCCGAGAGATAGCTTGATTCTACTTTTCTCTGGAATGATGGGTTATCCTTCTGCCACTGCCTTCAGGCGGTCTGCCTTTTTAGGATACAAACACGAATACCTAATGAGGGAAGACTGGGAAATACTACTGAGGGCTTACATAAATGGTCTGAGCATTCACCTTTTGGACAACAAGAAAGTTTTAATTAGAGAACATCCAGAAAGAACGAGTAAAAGTAAAACCTTTCTAAGCGCAACTTACAAGGTATATATGGATTACAAGGATAAAGTGCCAGAAAAGTATCTTCCTTACTTTCTCTTCCACATGGGAGAATCTGCCTTGAGGTTTGGAAAACTAAAAGAAGGTTGGCTTTTGGTGTTAAATTCCATCTACAAAAAACCCTCCATTTTGTTAGACTCAAGAAGGATTCTTAGCATCCTAAAAAGAGGCTTTAGGTTTTGGAAAGGATAAATTTAATAGCTAGGAGGCTTAGCCATGAGGGTAAAACTGACAAAATTTGATGCTCTTATAGTGGTGGATGTGCAGAAAGATTTTATGCCAGGTGGTGCATTGCCCGTGCCAGAAGGGGACAAAGTGGTACAACCTTTAAACAAATATATAGAACTTTTTTCAGAAAGAGGACTTCCTGTTTTTTTCACCAGAGATTGGCATCCAGAAAATCACATATCCTTTAAAGGATACGGTGGTGTATGGCCTCCCCACTGCGTGCAAGACACAGAAGGAGCCCAGTTTCATCCAGACCTTATCATACCATCGGATAACAAGTTCATAATATCAAAGGGCACGAGTAGAGACTTTGACGCTTACTCAGGTTTTCAGGGAACAATCCTTGACAGCCTGCTGAAGGAAAGAGGTATAAAGAGAATATTCGTAGGTGGAGTGGCTACAGACTACTGTGTCAAAAACACAGTTTTAGGTGGTATAAACTTAGGATACTTTGCATTTCTACTCTTAGATGCCATAAAAGGAGTAGATGTAAAGCCGGGAGACTCGGAGAAAGCAATAGAAGAAATGTTAAGTGCAGGTGCGGTTTGTTTGACTTATCAGGAACTTGAATAACCCCCTTGACTTTTTACAAAAGTACACTAAATTTAATTGACATAAAGCCTATTAAGGAGGTGAGAGCCATGAGGAAAGGACTTTTAGTTTGGCGTCCTTTTGAAGAGCTTGAAAGAATAAGAAGGGAGTTTGACAGGTTTATGGAGGAGTTTTTCAAGGAAGAGCCCGTTGAAAGGCTCTTTGCACCTGCCTTGGACGTTTATGAAACAGATACGGAAGTAGTTGTTAAAGCAGAACTTCCTGGTGTGAAAAAAGAGGATGTGGAAGTGCTTGTAAGAGACAATAATCTAATCATCAGAGGAGAAAAGAAGGAAGAGAGGGAAGAAAAGACTGAAACTGTCCACAGGGTAGAAAGGGTGTATGGAAAGTTTGAAAGGGTTATAGGCTTGCCCACAGATGTAAAGCTGGAGGGCATAAAGGCTGAGTATAAGGATGGAGTTTTAGAAATAAGGTTCCCCAAAGAAAAGACATCCAGGGAGAAAAAGATAGAAATAACCTAACATACTTCCCCCCTAAACGGGGGGCTTTCAGAGTTTAGTTTGTAATATTTTTATCCTTATGAAGAAGTTATTGCTTGGTATATTTGGGATCTTAGGCATTTCCTTAAGTGGCTCTCCCATAAAAGAGGGGCAGCAGGCATACAACTTCAAGCTTTACTCTGATCAAGGGAATCTGGTCCAGCTTTCTGACTACAAAGGAAAGTGGGTAGTCCTATACTTTTATCCAAAAGCAGATACACCTGGATGCACAGCTCAAGCAAAGGAATACAGCAATCTAATAGAAAGCTTTAGAAAGGTGAATGCAGAAGTGTTTGGAATAAGCACAGACTCGGTGGAAAGCATAAGAAAGTTTAAGGAAAAGTATGGTTTTAAGATAACCTTCCTCTCGGATCCCAAAGGGGAGGTGGCAAAGGCATACGGAGTTAGAGTAATTCTTGGATTTTGTTCAAGGGATACAGTACTGATAAATCCAGAAAACAACGTAGAAAAGATATACAGAGGTGTAGATCCATCTGCAGATGCAAAGAGAGTTTTAGAATACATAGAAAGGTTAAACAGCCTTTATAAACCCCAAAGGTTTTAGTCTCTAAGCTCTTTGCCAAAAGAACAGGAATAGCCAAAAGTGTCTGACTTGCAACTCTGCGCATTGTATATTCTCTCTTACATTACAAATACGCCCGTGCTTAAACTTGCTAAAATGCTAATTGACGGTGTGAACTCACAGATAAGGGTTTTCAATTACATCAGCAGGTGGAGGAAAGGTATAACGCTTTTGACTTACATTTACGGGTATGTTGTTGGCTATAGCTTCTTCAGAAAAAGCTATGTGCTTGGTTAATTTCTCACCCAACGTATTATTTGTATTATATTATCTCATCTCATATTGTATTATATTATTACTCAAAAGAGAGGAGGTGGAAGCATGAAAAAAGTGTTAGGTGGATTTATTTTGCTAACAGCAGTCTACGCAAGTGAAACCAAGACTGTGGAGAGACAAATTCCTGTAGTTAGATGTGCGGAGCCTGTTTATTCTGTTATGGTTATGGAGTTTGATTGCAAGGCAAACTCTTGTCAAGAAGCAAACCCCGGAAATCCCAGACTGTCATTAATATACGAAGCATTGGCTGGAACAGGCGGTGTGAAAGGTGTAGGGAAGGGACTCACTACCATGCTCACCAACGCCCTTAAAGCCACCAATTGCTTCAGAATAGTTGATTTGGAGCAGTATGAAAGGATGAAAAAACTTCTAGAAGCCACTGGGCAAAAGGTCCAACCTCCAAAGGTAGATTACATGATAACGGGCTCTATAACCGCCCTTGAATTGGAGAGAAGTGGCGGAGCCTTAGGAGGTGGATTAATTCCCGTGCTAGGTGCGATAAACGTCAGAAAGGATCAGGCTAAGCTTGGTGTTGACGTGAATATTATAAAACCCGAAACGCTTGAAATCGCCTATTCCAACTCTTTTGATGCAAGTTCAGAAAAGAGCTCCTGGGGTCTTTTTGGTGCTGGTGCAGGTGGTGGGTTTGGCGCAGGTGGTGGATGGAGCATAAGCAAAAACCTCTCCCTTGACATGGTGGCAAGGGATGTGGTGGTTCAGGTAGCGAATTCTATAGTGGAAAGGCTTGCTCCGGACAAGATAATTGAAAGACCAAAACCTCCGACAAAGCAAGAAAAAGAAGAATAGGAATAACTGACAACTAAAAGCAAAAGACCTTTTTAGATTTATTAGCATATTTTATTATCCTATAGGAGGTATTTTATGCTTGATTGGGAAAAACTTTTGGAGGACGATTACCTTGAAATAGCCGGCAGGCGCTTAAGGTCCAGGCTGATTATTGGGTCTGGAAAGTTTAAGAGCTTTCAGCAAAATAAGGAGGTTTTGGAGGCAAGCGGTGCAGAGATGATTACCGTTGCGGTTAGAAGGGTAAATATAACAGATCCTAGCAAAGAAAACCTACTGGACTACATAGATCCCAAAAAATACATCATCCTTCCCAACACTGCAGGATGCTATACCGCAGAAGAAGCCATAAAAACTGCCATGCTTGCTCGAGAAGCTACAGGCATAAACTGGATAAAGCTTGAGGTAATAGGAGATCAAAAAACTCTACTGCCAGATATGGAAGAAACCTATAAAGCGGCAAAGTTCCTTGTAAAGGAAGGCTTTGTAGTTCTTCCTTACATCTTTGATGACCCTGTGTATGCTAAAAAGTTTGAAGATATTGGCTGTGCTGCAGTTATGCCCCTGGCCGCACCCATAGGTTCGGGTCTTGGACTTCAGAATCCCTACAATTTAATCTTCATAAAGGAAGCGGTTTCTGTCCCTGTTATAGTGGATGCGGGCATAGGTAGTGCGGCGGATATCCCCCCTGTAATGGAGCTTGGAGTAGACGGCATACTTACCAACACAGCTTTGGCAGAGGCTAAGGATCCTATAAAGATGGCGGTTGCTATGAAATACGCTACAATCGCCGGTAGACTCTCTTACCTTGCTGGAAGGATGCCAAAGAGGACTTATGCGGTTCCCTCTTCTCCACTTAAGGGTGTTCCTTACAAATCATGATAGATGTTGCGGTAGTTGGCTCGGGTATATCCGGGCTTTCCGTAGCCTTTCGCCTTCAAAAGGCAGGTGTAAAGGTAAAAGTTTTTGAAAAGGAAGACAGAGTAGGTGGCAATATACAAACAAAAAACATTGACGGATATCTTTGCGAACTCGGACCTCAAACCATTTTAGCAGACAAAAAAGTTGAAGAGTTTTTAGCTTTAGCAGACGTAAAACCCCTTTACGCTCAAGATGAAGCAAAGATAAGGTATATATACAAAAATGGAAAGCTTATACCACTGCCCCTTTCACCAATAAGCTTTTTAACATCTCCCCTGCTTTCTTTGTCTGGCAAATTAAAAGTTCTGAGAGAACCTTTTGTGTCTAAGTCTATAAAGAGCGAAGAAACTATAGCGGAGTTTGTAAAAAGGCGGTTAGGTCAGGAGTTTCTTGACTACATAGTGGAACCCTTTGTAAGCGGTGTTTATGCAGGAGATGTAAGACAGCTTTCGGTAAAGTATGCGGTAAGAAGGGTCTATGAACTGGAACAGCGATTTGGAAGTCTTATAAAGGGAGCTATAAAGCTGAAAGCCCTCGGACCTGGGGGCAGATTAATTTCCTTTGAAGGAGGCAACTGGAGCTTTCCCAAAAGATTGTCTGAAGCTTTGGATGTGGATTTAGAAAACGTAGTGCTGAGAATAAGAAAAAAGGACGATAGGTTTATTTTGGATACAAAAAACGGAAAGTTTGAGGCAAGGGCTGTGATAGTTTCTGCACCAGCTACATCTGCAAGCTATCTTTTGAGAGACCTTTCTTGGAGTGCTGCTCAGGAGTTTGACAAGATATATTACGCTCCAATAGTCGTCGTTCATGTGGCAACAAAAGACCCCATACCCCCCGGCTTTGGCTTTTTAATTCCACGCAAGGAGAAAAAAAGAATGCTTGGCGTTCTTTTTTCATCCAACATATTCTCAGGGAGAAAAGGAAACCTCTTGACTGTTTATCTTGGAGGTGCCACAGATCCACAGATCATAGAAGAGGAGGAAGAGACAATATCTAAGATAGTGGAAAGAGAGTTAAAGGAAATCCTAAGCGTTGATGCAAACATCCTTAACATTACAAAATGGAAGAAAGGAATTCCCCAATACAACTTAGGTTACGGTAAATACTACGAGCTTGCTCAGACAATGGAAAAAGAAAATCTGGGACTGTTTTTAACCGGAAATTATCTAAGCGGTGTGTCGGTGGCAGATTGTATAAGAAACTCCGAGGTGGTTTCTCAGAAAGTTTTAGAATTTTTAAGATAACTATTTTTTTCATATAATAAAACAAAAAAGCTATGCTGATAGTCTATCTTGTTATCTTCTTGATAAATATAACCTACAGCTTGGAGATATTTTCCAACTACCTTGAACGTCAGCCCGATGGATGGATACAGGCAAAGGAAGAGGTAGAGGTCTATCACGAAAGGTACTACATAAAGGCAGACACTATAAGATACAACCCTGAAACAAAGGAAGTTATAGCGGAAGGTAATGTTTACGTAAAGTCTTTGGACGGTAGGCTTGAAGCAGTAGGCTCTTACGCGTACATCAACTTAGAAAAAGATGTAGGATATTACTTAAATGCCGAAGGCAGATTTGAAAGATTTCACTTTGAGGCTAAGAGACTGGAAAAAAGCAAGGATTTATACACCGTAGAAGATGGGCAGATTACCACATGTCCTCCCGATAGGAAGGAAATGGTCCTTTGCTTTTCAAGGGCAGAAGTAGATCAAAAGTATGTTTTTTCAACAAACAATTCTCTTAGGCTCTTCAAATTCCCTCTTGCCTATCTGCCACTTTTTATCTACCCTGTTGGAGAGCGTAGGTCTGGTCTTCTGCCACCAACGGTAGGTTCTAACTCATTCAACAACTTAATATACCAACAGCCAATCTACTGGGCTATCTCAAAGGATAAAGATGCTACTCTAACACTGGACTTTAGAGACAAGCAAGCTAAAGGTTTTTCCTTAGAATATAGGCAAGCATTATTTAAGGAGAACGATCTTAGGTTAGATGCATCCTATTACAATGAACCCGAGCCACCGGGCAAGTGGTGGAAAGGGAGAAATCTAAGCACCTTCAGAAAAAACAGATACCGTTTCAAGCTTGATTTAGACCTTCAAGATTTTAAAGCGGGCTTGGATACAACATCGGACCCATACTTTTTGGAAGACACTTCTTTGAAAAGAATAGAAAGAACAAAACCCTATCTGACCTCTTACATAAACTACAGCAAAGAGCTTGATAGGGTTTTTCTAAGCTTTAACGCAAAGTATTTTTACGATACTACATCTCCAAATAACAAGCAAACATTACACAGACTACCGGAGATAAACCTATATTGGAAGCCACAGCAGATAGTGAACAACCTTTTTCTGAGTGCCTATTTTTCCTACACTAATTTTTATAGAGAGCTTGGTCTAAGAGGGCAAAGGATCTTGATTTTCCCAGAGATTTCCGTGCCCAAAAGAATACTGAGCAAAGTGTTCCACTCCCAAATTATATTTGAAAACATACAATATTTCGGTTTAAACCAGAAAGGATACAAAAACAGCGTAACGAGTATTTACTTTTCCGAAAGCGTGCCCTTTACTTTAGATTTTCAAAGGGGAAAATTTAGCATGAAAAACTTCTTTACGCTGAACTACAGAATTAGACCGAAGGATTTTAACAATCCAAAGTTTGACAACTTGGATGATCTAAGTAAAAAAAACCAGATTGAGATAACCGCTGCTGGCTCTCTGAGCTACAACGATAAGGAATTTTTAAACTTCTACCTTAGCACGGGTTACAACTATCTTGGTAAGTACGCATACGCGGGTTTAACCGCAGAAAGAAAAATAGTACCGATTAGAACTATCCTATCTGTTAAACCCTCAGAGGCTCTGAGTTTTTATACGGACAGCCTTTACGATGTGGAGAGTGCCTCTTTTCTCGAAAGATCCAGCAACTTAACCTTTACATACAAAAAAACCACCCTCACCTTAGGACACATATCATCAAGAAACCTTTTTGAACAGAAGCTTTCAGACCAAACTACTCTAAACCTAAGCACAGCCTACAGGTCTGCAGTCCTTGGCTTTTCTCTAACAAGAGATAACAGAATAAAGAAGGATTTGACCAGACAAGCGAGCCTTGACTACAGAGGCGCATGCTGGAGCTTTGGACTGCTTGCAAGGGATAATTACGATGGGACAAAAGGAAAGTATTTAAAGGAGCTCTATATAACCTTTAACATCTTTGACCTGCAGAGGCTTACAGTGCCTCTAAGGAGATAAGAATGTTCTTTAGCTTTCTTGTTTGAGCTTCCACGTCTTCTGAAGAAAAGATGGCCGAACCTACCACTATTATGTCTGCTCCAGCTTCCGCCACTTGCTTTATGTTGTCTTCCTTTATCCCTCCGTCTATCTCTATATGCACCTTCGGGTTTATTTCCAAAACCATAGCCTTTAGCTTTTTTAGCCTTTCTATGGACCTTGGGATAAACCTTTGTCCTCCAAAACCCGGATTTACCGACATCAAAAGCACGAAATCCACATAGTGCAAAACTTCTTCCAAAAGTTTAAGGGATGTGGCCGGGTTTATCACCACCCCTGCCTTTGCACCCAAGCTCTTTATTAGCTCAAGGCTTCTGTGAATGTGATAGTTGTTCTCTATGTGTATGCTTACCATATCCGCACCAGCCTTTACAAAGTCCGGAATATACTTATCCACGTTCTCTATCATCAGATGGGCATCCAAGGGTATGGAGCAGTGCTTTTTTATACTTTCAAGCACCACAGGTCCAAAGGTTATGTTTGGCACAAAGTGCCCGTCCATCACGTCAAAGTGCAATATGTCCGCACCACCTCTTATACAGGCGGATATTTGCTCTCCAAGCCTGTAAAAATCGGCCGAAAGAATAGAGGGAGCCAACAGCTTCAATAGGCTTCCTCCTCCACTCTTATGATAGTGGGGGTTCCTTCCACAACTGGAAGCTTTTGTATGTCGCCAACTGCCTTTTGCATGTCCATCTCATAAGCTTTGTGGGTAAGTATAACCAAAGGCACAATGGGCTGTCCTTCTCTGCCTGCTGCCTTACAAACCTTTTCTTTTTGAAGCACAGAGGCTATGCTTATGTTATACTCTGCCAAAACGTGGGCAATTTTTGCCAAAACTCCAGGTTTGTCAGGAACGTCAAACCTAAGATAATATCTACTATAGAAGTTTTTATTGATTCTTAGCGGTTCCTCACTTTCCCACGTATGCTTGGGAGGGATACAGTAGCTTATGCTCTTTGCAATATCCACTATGTCGGAAACCACCGCCGATGCGGTAGGTCTTGAGCCAGCTCCCCTTCCGTAGAACATGGTCTTACCTACAAAATCCCCCTCTACCAAAACTGCGTTATAGACATCCGAGACCTTAGCCAACGGGTTGTCAATGGGTATAAAGGTAGGATGGACTCTAAGTTCTACTTCCGAATCTATTCTCTTTGCTATGGCCAAAAGCTTTAGCGTGTATCCCAATTCTTTTCCGAGCTCCACATCCAAAAGGTCAACCTTTCTTATGCCTTCTACGTATATTTCACTAAAGGGAAAGTGCTTTCCAAAGCCTACATAAGCTAAAAGGCTTAGCTTGTGCGCAGAGTCCCAACCGTCTATGTCCAAAGAGGGGTCTGCTTCTGCATATCCGAACCCTTTTGCCATATCAAGGGCCTTTTCAAAGCTGAGGTCCTCTTCCAACATTTTGGTAAGTATGTAGTTTGTGGTGCCATTTAGTATGCCGTAAATGTTTTGCACTTTGTTTCCAACTAAGCCCTCCCTTAGGGCTTTTATGATCGGTATGCCACCACCCACGGAGGCTTCAAAGCCTAAAAGGACTCCCTTCTCCTTTGCCTTATGGAATATCTCATATCCTTCTTCTGCAAGCAGGTGCTTATTTGCAGTTACTACGTGCTTACCCCTTTCTATAGCCTCCAGTATTAGCTTCTTTGCAAAGTCTTTACCACCTACCAGCTCTACTACGATTTGGGAGTTTTCTAAGACCTCCCTGTAGTCTGTGGTTCTAAGATGTTCTGGCACGTTATACTCTCTTGGTTTGCTCCAATCTTTGTCCGCTACTTTGCTTATTACGATCTCAAGCCCCGTCTTCTCTTTTATTACCTTAGCGTTTTCCAACAATAAAGCGACCGTGCCTGTGCCCACTACACCGCATCCAACTATACCAACGCTAACTTTCACAAGCTTGATATTTTATAATAAATTCGGAGGTGTGAAATGTTTGAAGAGCTAACAGACAGAGACATATACGACAGGGCTATATCTGCAGAAAAACCCGCGGTGGTGGTGTTCTACAAACCGGGAAATGAAAAAAATCAGGAAGTTTTTCAACTGCTATCTAAGTTTCAGGTGATGTACGGAGATAGGGTAAATTTTTTTAGCATGAATGCAGAAGAGAACACAACTCCCGAGGACCTTGGCATATTTTACTTCCCCACAGTTCTATACTTTAGGGACACTATGGAGTTGGAAAGGCACGACTACACTCCCACGGAAGAAGAAGTGGAAGTAGCAATAAGGAGGCTCCTAAGGTTATGAAGCTTCTTTGGGCTCCTTGGAGAAGTGGATACGTAGAAAAGGTGGATCAGTTCTCTGAGTGTTTTCTTTGTGAAGCGGTCATACAGCCGGAAGAAAAGTTAAGGGATTACTTGGTGCTATACAGAGGGAAAAAAGCTTTTGTTATATTCAACAAGTATCCCTACAACGCAGGACATCTTATGATAGCTCCAAAGGATCACATAGGGGACTTTAGCCTTTTGGATGAGGAAACGGTGCTTGAAATTCACAGATTAACGGTAGCCTGTATTAAGGCTTTGGAGCAAACAATCAAGCCACACGGCTTTAATCTTGGATACAACTTGGGAAGGTCTGCGGGTGCTGGGCTGGAAAGCCATATACACCTTCACATAGTCCCAAGGTGGAACGGGGATACGAACTTCATGCCCACAGTATCCCAAACAAAGGTCATATCTCAGGATCTTTGGGACCTTTACGATAGGATAAAGCCCCATCTTGAAAGACTGCTGAATGCTCCTTGAAGTAAAAGATCTATCTCTCAGTTATGGCTCAAAAAAAGTTTTGAAGAATGTTAGCTTTTCCTTAGAGAGGGGAGAGGTTCTCTGCATAGTGGGAGAGTCGGGTTCCGGAAAGAGTTCCATCCTGCTTTCCATCATTGGCCTTTTACCGAAGCACAGCTCAATAAGCGGAAGTATAAAACTTGAAGGAAGGGAACTGGTAGGTTTGCCAGAAACAGAATACGCGAAACTAAGAGGGAAGGATATAGGTATAGTTTTTCAGGAGCCTTCTTTGTATCTTGACCCTCTCTTTAAAGTAAAGGATCAGATAATGGAGGCATACACTACGCACTTTGGAAAGGTTGGTGCAATGGATAGGGTGGTAGAAACGCTAAAAAAGGTAGGCGTGCAGGATGTGGAAAGGGTTATGAACTCTTATCCTCATCAGCTTTCAGGAGGCCTAAGGCAAAGGGTTTGCATAGCCATAGCTACAGTTTGTGATCCGAGCCTTATTTTGGCAGACGAGCCAACAACCGCTCTAGACCTGACGGTGCAAAGAAAGATCCTTGGACTTTTCACAAAGCTAAAAGAAGAGGGAAAGGGTATAATCTTGGTTACTCATGACTTTGGAGTGGTGGCGGAAGTAGCAGATAATGTGCTTGTTCTAAAAGAGGGGGAGGTGGTAGAGTCTGGCTCAGTGTGGGATATATTTGACAATCCCAAACACGAATACACGAAAAACTTGCTCTCCGCTACCTACCTGAAGGCTTAAACTGTGCCTTCTTCTCTTACCTTTTGCCTTGAGAGTATGTAGTTTTTCCTCAGGATTGCTCTGTTTACCGCATCCACAAAACCATTCACGCTTGCCCTTATAACATCCACATCCACACCCCTTCCAGAGGATTTTACTCCGTCCAGTTCTATAACAAGCCTTGACTCCGCTTGAGCGTCTGTGTTAGGAGTGAGCGCCTTTATGGAAAAATCTATCAGCTTTGGCTCAATGCCAAGAGCCTTTTGTATTGCCTTTATTATAGCATCCACAGGACCATTTCCGGTAGAGGTGGCAGTCCTCTCTTCTCCCATGTAAGACAGAACTACGGTGGCAGTAGGGAGGATCTTGTCTCCCGTTTGCACCTGATAGTGAAGTACTTTTACCGGTTCTTCCTCTTCCACCTTCATTACCTCTTCGTAAATCAGAGCCTCAAGGTCTTCCTCATAAACTTCTTTCTTTTTGTCTGCCAACGCTTTGAACTTTTCAAAGATTCTATCTATTTCTACTTCCGAAAGTTCATAACCCATCTCTTTGAGCTTGCTTTTGAGTGCGTGCCTTCCAGAGTGTTTGCCCAAAATTATGCGCGTGGATGGAAAGCCCACGTCCTCTGGGTTCATAATTTCGTAAGTTAGAGGATGGGATAGCACGCCGTGCTGATGTATGCCAGATTCGTGGGCAAAGGCATTGTCTCCCACTACCGCTTTGTTAGGTGGTACAAAGCTTCCCGTGATCCTACACAACAGCCTGCTTGTTTTGTAAAGTTCTTTGGTGTTTATGTTTGTGTAGAGATCGCCAAAGAAGTCCTTTCTTACCTTCAAAGCCATAACTATCTCTTCCATAGCTGCGTTGCCAGCCCTTTCTCCTATACCGTTTATGGTGCATTCTACCTGCCTTGCACCGTGTTTCACAGCCATAAGCGAGTTTGCCACAGCCATACCAAGGTCATCATGACAATGCACGCTTACAATAGCCTTATCTATGTTAGGGACATTGTTCATTATGTCCTCAATAAGCTTTGCAAACTCTTCAGGTACGGCGTATCCCACCGTATCTGGAATGTTTATCACCGTTGCTCCCGCCTTTATAGCCCTTTCAATTATTCTGTAGAGAAACTCCCTTTGGCTACGGGTAGCATCTTCGCAAGAAAACTCCACATCTTCGGTAAATCTTCTTGCGAAAGCCACAGCCTTACCTGCCCTTTCCAGCACATCCTCTGGCTCCATCTTCAGCTTATATTTCATGTGGATCTCAGATGTGGCTATAAAGGTATGTATTCTCTTCCTTTCCGCTGGTTCCAAAGCTTGCGCAGCTAACTCTATATCCTTCTCCAACGCCCTTGCTAAGGAGCATATAACCGGACCTTTTACTTCCTCTGCTATGAGCCTTACCGCTTCAAAGTCTCCTTTGGATGCTGCGGCAAACCCAGCTTCTATAACATCCACACCTAACTTGGCAAGCTGTAGTGCCATTTGTAGCTTTTCTTCTGCTGTCATGGAAAAACCGGGTGCCTGTTCACCGTCCCTAAGCGTGGTATCAAAGATATAAACTCTGTTATTCATCCGATACCTCCTTTACTCTAAATGATAATAATTCTCATTTGTGAAAAGTCAAGGGAGGTTATAATTTTAGCTATGCGTGAGGTTTTGAAGCGTATTTCTGAGTTTGAGAATTTGAGCAAAGAGGAGATGATCCAAGTGCTTGAGGATATCACAGAGGGTAGGGCGACGGATGCTCAGATAGGTGCTTTTTTGATGGGACTGAAGATGAAGGGAGAAACCGTAGAAGAGCTTGAGGGTGCAGCAAGTTTTTTTAGAGCTAAGGCTACAAAGGTAGAGGTGGAAGATCCAGAAAACTTGGTGGACACCTGCGGAACTGGGGGAGACTTGGCAGAAACTTTTAACGTATCCACGGTAACTGCTTTTGTTTTGGCTGGGGCAGGCATAAAGGTAGCAAAGCACGGCAATAGGTCTGTTTCCTCCAAAAGCGGAAGCGCGGACCTTTTGGAGCACTTAGGAGCAAAGATAGACTTGGGTCCTCAGCAAGTTAAGAAGATGATAGATGAGATCGGCATAGGCTTTATGTTTGCTCCAATATTTCATCCTGCCATGAAAAGGGTTGTGGGTCCAAGAAGGGAGGTAGGTATAAGGTCTGTTTTCAATCTTATAGGTCCATTGTCCAATCCAGCAGGTGCAAAGAGACAGCTCTTAGGCGTGTTTTCGGACCAGTTTGTGGAAAAGATAGCTCGAACACTTTTAAGATTGGGTGTGATCAGTGCAGTGGTGGTTCATGGCAAAGATGGGCTTGACGAAGTTTCCATATCCGCACCCACTACCATAGCGGAGATAAAGGGAAACGAGATATTTATATATGAATTCACTCCAGAAGACCTGGGCTTTAGACGTTATCCGCTGGACTATGTAAGAGTCAAGTCCGTGGAGGAGAGCGCGAAGATAGTCTTATCCGTGCTAAGTGGAGAACCCTCTCCAGCTTTTGATATGGTCCTTTTAAATGCTACCTTTGGAATAGTGATATCGGGGAAGACTGAGGATAAACAAACCGCATTAGAGATCGCAAAGGAATCAATAAAAAGCGGGAAAGCTAAGGAAAAACTGTTCAAATTTATAGAGCTTTCAAAACAGGTTTAATGTTTAAGGTTGGAAAGGTATCTTATCTAAATACGCTGCCTCTTTTTTACAAGTTTGAAGACCCAAGGGTTGAACTCGTAGAGGGCCATCCTTCTGAGCTGGTAAATCTACTCAGAATCGGAAAAATTCAAGCAGGGATAGTTTCTTCTGTAGAATACCTCTTCCATCCCCACAGATACAGGATAATACCTGATGTTTCTATATCTTCAAAAGAAAAGGTATGCTCTGTGGCTATACTCTCAAAAAAACCCATCCAGGAGATAAAGAAAGTCCATTTAACCCCCGCTTCTTTAACTTCTAAGTATTTATGTTTTTACATTTTAGAAGAGGTATATAAGCTAAGACCGTTATATACCAAAAACAGAAAGGAAGCAGAGGCCCTTTTACTGATAGGAGATGAAGCCCTTTTAGCAAAAAAACAGGGTAAGTATCCGTATATCTATGATTTAGCTCAAGAGTGGTATAAGGTGCATAAACTCCCCTTTGTCTTTGCCCTGTTTTTAGTAAGGTCGGACACCCCAAATCAATTAGATGAGATTATAAAAAACTTAGTCTCTATATCTTTAAAAGTGTTTTACACAGATTTAAAAGAAGGTAAAGTAGATATAAGTGGATATTCTAGGAAAGAACTTGAGGAGTATTTTACCGAATGTCTTAACAATTCCTTTGGAGAAAGGGAACTTCTTTCTATGAATATTTTCAAGAAATTTTTAGAAAGTAGGGGATACGCTGAGTGATAGCATTCTTAAAGTTTTTTTTATATTATTACTTCAATGCTTAACTTGGTTATACTCGTGCTTTCTCTCTTTGCATTTTCTTGCACGCAAAAGATAGAGATAAAAACTGAGCCCCAGACCCACAGGCCACCCGGTTTAATAGTGGCTTCAGAAAAAGCAGTAGAAAACGGGAAAAAACACCTCAGAAAGGGTAATTGTGGAAAAGCAATTCAAGAGTTTAACAAAGCCCTTGCTAAAAATCCTAACAACTTTGAAGCCCTCTACTGGTTAGGCGTGGCAGAAGGCATGTGTGGTTATTACTCTGACGCTTATAACAGACTTACTATTGCGTTAAGATACACTCCAGACAGAACTTGGGAAGCTAGAGTAAACGCAAGCATAGGCCTTATTTTGATATTTATGGAAAAAGATGATGAGGCAAAAATCTATTTTGATAGAGCTAAACGTATAGATCCAAAAAATGAGTTGGTAATACAATACTCTGAAATTGAAACAAGAGGAAAAGGGAAGAAAGGAAGGGAAAAAATTAATAAAGAAGAAAGCTTTGGCCTAATTCTTAAGTGGCTTGATTGATCTGCTCCGCGTAGTATCTACTCAGTTTAAAAAACCTTCTTGCCCTTTCCCTGTGCTCTCTCCTTAGATCTTCCGGAAGATTGGGATCGTCTAACATAAAAGACTCCACCTTTCCACGCACGTATGCCCTGTAGCATTTAAAAAAGGGTAGAAAGATATCAAACTCTGGGTCCCTGCTCAGGCGTTTGTATTCCTCCTCGTAAATCTCTGCCAAATCGCTCCTTCCGTAGAAATCAAGCTCCATAGAGAGAAAACACATATCGTTTAGGACATCCCCACACCGGAACCTTTCGTTAAACTCTATGCAGTCAAATATACACACTCCTTCATCTAAAAAAGCTACGTGCTCAAGCCTTATGTCCCCATGCCCGTCCCTTATTCTTCCATCCTTTATTCTCTTTTCAAACAGGCAAGCGTGGCGTTCGTAGAACTCGTCCGTCTTTTTTCTGATAAACAAATAGTCCCCTTCCTCTATGGTTATACCCACGTATTTTTCTGTCTGAAGGAAGTTTTCATCGGTGTTAAACTTCATCACCTCCAGCCTACCAAATTCATCCTTTCTTTCTGCCCTTTGATGGAAATTCCATAGGTGCTTGGATAGAGCCCTTATCTGATCGGTTGTTAAACTGTCCAGTAGATTTTTCATAAGCCTTTCCTCTGGTACTCTTCTCATCTTCACCGCATACTCCACCACTTGTCCTTCTCCTCCTAATTTGTAACCTTCCGAAGATCTAACTATAGGCACCACCCCCAGATAAATCCACGGACAGAGCCTTTTGTTTAGATCCACCTCCCTCTGGCAGTTTTCCTTTCTCTTTTCCAAAGTAGAGTAGTCCAAAAATCCAAAATTTACGGGTTTTTTTATCTTATAAACAAACTCTCCTGTGAGTATGACCCAACTGGTGTGAGTCTGCACTAAATCACCTTTTAGCAAATTAACAAGGGCATCTATCAACTTGGTATCCATGATTGGCCAAACCTATAAGTTGTTTAAAGTTTTCTACACCCTGCTCTTTCATGTATTGGGATATACCTTCAATGATATTTAGAGGGCTGAGTGGATCAAAAAAGTTTGCTGTTCCCACCTGCACTGCGCTTGCTCCAGCCAAAATATGCTCCAAGGCAGAACTGGTGTCAAATATCCCACCCACACCTATAATCGGGATTTCCTTCCCAAAAGCTTGGTAAAGCTCCCAAACCATCCTAACCGCAATGGGCAGTATAGCTGGACCAGAAAGCCCGCCCTTTACCGTAGATAGCACAGGTTTTTTTGTTCTTATGTCTATCTTCATCCCAACTATGGTGTTTATGGCTACCAACCCATCCGCACCGTTTTCCACGCATACCCTGCCAAAGGGGACCACCTCCCCAGTGTTTGGAGATAGCTTTACGAGCACTGGCTTTTTAACTTTTCCCTTGATCCTGCTTACCAGATTACCCAAAACCTTCAGGTCGTGTCCAAAGGCAAGCCCACCTTTCTTTACGTTCGGACAAGAAACGTTTAGCTCGTAAGCCACGATCTTATCTGCATCTTCCAAAGCCATGCACACTTCTAAATACTCCTCTTCCGTTTCCCCAAAAACGTTAGCTATAAAATGGGTGTCCAATTTCTCTATTCTCGGATAGATCTTTTTCAAGAACTCTTCCACTCCGGGGTTTTGAAGGCCTATGGAGTTTAACATGCCACACGGGGTTTCCGCTATGCGCCCCGGCTCGTTCCCTACGCGAGGTTTCAAAGATAAGCCCTTTGTAATAACCGCACCAAGCTTGGAGACATCATAAAGCTCCAAAGCCTCCAATCCATACCCAAAGGTACCGGAGGCCACCCATACGGGATTTTTAAATTTAATGCCAAAAAGCTCTACAGAAAGGTCCATTTAGCTTAAAATTATAAGCTATGAGAGTTGCCATCGTCGGTGCCACAGGAGAAGTAGGAAGGACTTTTTTAAGGGTTTTGGAAGAAAGGAATTTCCCGGTAGACGATCTCTACCTTTTTGCTTCGGAAAAGTCAGAGGGAACGGAGCTAATTTTTAGAGGTGAAAAGTTCAAAGTCCAAGCCCTTAGCAAACAAAGTTCATTTAAAGGTATAGACATAGCTCTATTTTCTGCAGGCTCTGGAATAAGCAAAGAATACGCTCCAAGGTTTGCAAAAGATGGCGTGCTTGTTATAGATAATTCTTCCGCTTGGAGGTTAGACCCAGAGGTGCCTCTGGTAGTGCCAGAGGTCAATCCGGAGGATGCAGAAAAACACAAAGGCATAATTGCAAACCCCAACTGTTCTACCATACAAATGGTTGTTGCCCTAAAACCCATATACGACGTAGCAGGAATAGAAGCCATAGTTGTATCTACCTATCAATCTGTTTCCGGTGCAGGTGCAAAGGCTATAAGGGAGTTGGAGGAGCAAACAAAAGCCTGGTGCGAGGGGAAAGAAATAGAAGTTAAAAACCTACCAAGGAGGATTGCCTTTAACGTAATCCCACAGATAGACCTATTTACAGAAAACGGATACACGAAGGAAGAGATGAAGATGCTCAATGAAACAAGAAAGATTATGCACGATCCTAACATTAAGGTAAGCGCCACCACAGTGAGGGTGCCTGTCTTTTATGGACACTCAGAAGCCATTTCAGTTAAGCTAAAAACCCCGTTAGAGCCCGAAGAAGCAAAGGAATTACTCAAGAAAGCTAAGGGTGTGGTGCTTGTAGAAGAGGGCTATCCTGTTCCTATAGATGTAGCGGGAAAGGACGAAGTTTTTGTAGGAAGGATAAGGAAGGATTTAGTCTTTGAGCCGGGACTTTCCATGTGGGTGGTTGCAGACAACATAAGAAAAGGTGCGGCAACCAACGCGGTTCAGATAGCAGAGCTACTGATAGGTTCGCCAAAGCCATGCTGAGGATAAAAAACTCTGCGGTGCAAAAGATCATAGCCCAAGCAGAGAGGGATTACCCTTACGAAACCTGTGGTCTCTTGCTTGGTAAATACGAAAAGGACTTAAGAATTGTCTTTGGAGCTTATGAAACACCCAACGCAAACCCAGACAGAAAAAACGACAGATACGAGATAGATCCAAAGGATTACCTGAAAGCGGAAAAAAAAGCAAGGGAGTTTGGGCTTGAAATTGTAGGTGTGTATCATTCCCACCCAGACCATCCCGACAGGCCCTCCCAGTTTGACCAAGAGAGAGCCTTTGAAGGTTTTTCTTACATAATCCTTTCCGTCAGCAAGGGAAAGGTGGTATCTTACAAAAGCTGGGAGCTTGTGGATGGAAAATTTAGAGAGGAACCCATTGACATATTCGGATGAGCTTTTAAAGAGCATAAAGTGGAACGCTGAAGGGCTTGTGCCCGTGATAGCACAGGACTACAGGACTGGGGAAATAAGGATGTTTGCGTGGGCAAATCAGGAAGCTCTAATGCTTACGCTACAAACTGGTTATGCCCACTATTACTCAAGGTCAAGAGAGAAGGTATGGAAAAAGGGGGAAACCTCTGGGGAGCTGCAAAAAGTAATTGAGGTAAGAATAGACTGCGACGAAGACGCTATTTTGTACGTCATTGAGCAAGAGCTCAACAGAGCTTGCCACACTGGGGAGAGAAACTGCTTTTTTAGAGGCATAGATGGAAAAAAGACAGAAAGGCTTTTACCTTTCGAAACACTTGGCAGGCTTGAAGAAGTTATAAAACAACGTCTTACAGAAAAACCAGAAGGTTCGTACACGGTAAAACTTTTTTTAGAGGGAGAGGATAGGATTATTCAAAAATTCGGAGAAGAGGCAGTAGAGTCTCTGATAGCACTGAAAAATGGAAACCAAAAGCAAATAGCGATGGAGGTTTCAGACCTTTTATACCATCTAACTTTGGCCTTGGTGGTCAAAGGATTGAAATGGCACCAGATCATGGAAGAACTTGCAAGCAGGTTTAAAAAGTGATAAAATAAAAAACTTAAGCCTCGTTCCCACCTTTGGAGTGGGGACCTAAAAAGACCAGGAGGTTGCTATGGCAAAGAGGTATTATAAAACAACCAGATACTACGAAAGCGTGGTAGTGCTAAAGCCCACCCTTTCGGAAGAAGAAGTAAGCAAGAGAGTGCAGGAGATAAAGGACTACATCTCCAAAAAGGGTGGTGAGGTACTCAGCTTAACAGATTGGGGACTAAAGCAGTTAGCTTACAGAATAAACCACTTCAGCAGCGGAAGGTACTTTATCATTCAGATTAAGTCAAGCAATACCCAGCTACCCAATGACTTGGATTTTTACTACAAGATAAACGAAGATGTGATAAGATGGTTAAACTTCCAAGTGAGCGAAAAAGAGGTGGCTACCCATGCTTAACAAAGTGATCATCATAGGGAATTTAGTGCGAGATCCTACTATAAATTACCTTCCCTCTGGAAATCAGGTGGCGGAATTCTCCATAGCATACAATATAAGGCAAAGAGTTAATGAAGGATGGAAAGAGAGAACACATTTCTTTGACGTAAGAGCTTACGGAAAGCTGGCAGAAAGCCTGAGCACCAGATTGTCAAAAGGTTATACGGTGGTTATAGAGGGCAGACTCTCTCAGGATAAATGGGTAGATAAAGAGGGGAGGAATCAGAGTAGAGTAAGGATAATTGCAGAGTCAGTAAGGATAATAAGAAAGCCAAAGATGGAAGAAACAATAGAAGAAGAGGTTTTGCCTGAGGATATGGAGCAAAGTTTTGAAGAAAAGCCCTTCTCTAACGAAGAGGATGAGTTACCATTTTGAGGAGGTTTTAAGATGGAGATAAAGAAGACCGCAAAAAAGAGTTGTTATTTTTGTGAAAAAGGGAAAGATCCATCATACAAAAATTACGAAGAGCTTGCCAAGTTTATCTCCGAAAGGGGTAAAATAATAGGTAGAAGGCAAACGGGTATATGTTCCAAACATCAGCGTATGCTAGCCAGAGAGATAAAAAGGGCAAGGCAGTTGGGTCTTCTTCCTTACGTGATCATCTGAGGAGGTAAAAAATGAAGGTAGTGCTTCTTAAGGAATTGGAAGGATATGGGAATATAGGAAGCGTGATAAACGTAAAGGATGGATTCGCGCGCAACTATTTGATACCCAGGGGCATAGCTCTCCCGGCCACAGAATCAAACCTAAAGCATGTCAACAGCATAATAACCCAAAAGCTTAGAAAATTACAAAAGGAAAAGGAAAGGGCTTTGGATTTGGCAAAGAAACTAGAAGGGCTTATCTTGGAAATAAGGCATCCAGTGGGGGAAAAGGGAAAACTCTATGGTTCGGTAACGAGCTCAGAGATTTCAAAAGCTCTCAGCGAGAAAGGGTTTGAAATAGATAAGAAGAGAATATTGGTTAATAGGCCAATAAGAGATGTGGGAATACACACAGTGCAGATAAAACTACATCCTGAGGTCGAGGTTCAGATAAAAGTTGACGTGCAACCCCAGAAGTAGGTTTTATATTTAAAAGCATGAGAAATGTGTTAGTAAAGGACAGTTTCCTAAGTAGGCAAGGTTTTTGGTTATTCCTAGCCCTTGGGCTTGTGCTCTGCGTTCTACTTTCCTTTCTTCCCTACGATAATACTTTTTGGTATAAATCCGCTACCATACTTTACGGGCTTTCCATCCTATTATACCTTTCTGTGTTCCTAACAAAGGAGGGGTTACTGTACCACGCATCAAGTGTTACACTTTTCTTAGGCTTACTTTTGAACTTAACCGGTATGATAAGGAGAAGCATACAGACTTACGAAATGGGTGCTTTCCATCCACCGTGGTCCAATCTGTTTGAGGCTTTAACCTTTTGGAGCTTTGTAGCGGGTGCGATATATTTAATCATAGAAAGAAAATACGGTGTAAAGCTCTTAGGTTTGTTCGTACTACCAATTGTATTTGGATTGTCTCTTTTTGCCATCTTAAAAGCGAACGCAGAGATAGTGCCTTTAATGCCAGCTCTGAGAAGCTATTGGCTCTACCTGCACGTTATAACTGCCTTTGTTGGTTATGCAGGTTTTACCGTTGCCTTTGGCGGTGCTACTCTTTATCTGCTAAAAGAAAAATACCCAAGTTTAAGCTTCTTGCCTTCTTTGGACATTCTGGATGAAATCGCTTACAAATCGGTAGTTATAGTATTTCCCATATGGACCGCATCAATCATCCTTGGTGCTGCCTGGGCTAACGAGGCTTGGGGTGGTTATTGGAGCTGGGACCCTAAGGAAGTTTGGTCTCTTATAGTTTGGCTCTTCTTTGGTGCATACTTACACACAAGGCAGATGCTTGGCTGGAGAGGGACCAGAAGCGCATGGATACTTATCTTTGGATTTATAAGTGTGTTGATATGTTTCTTTGCAATAAATCTTTTCTTCCCAGGGCTTCATAGCTACGCCACAGATTAGGAAAATTCTCCTACAATAACCTCCGACTCTTCTCTTGCCTTTTCCATCGCTGATTGAACCTTTTCCGGCGTAGTATTTAAAATTTTAGCAACCTTCTCTATAAACTTAGGATCTGTGGTATCCTCAAGCAGCTCAACCAGCGAAAGTATAAAGCTTATCTCGTTGGACTTTTTTTCAAAGGCGTCCTGGATATCTTTGTCTAGACCCAACTCTGAAGCCACATCCTTCGGCTCACGTCCAAAGATTTCGCGAGATAAAGAGAACAAGCCAGCTATGTGAGCTTTTCTTTCTAGGTCTGGGGAATACATTTCCGCCAACTTTTCCGATAGACTTGCCCTGTAAAGAGCTCTCTGCCAATACTCCTTTTCCTTCCCCTCTGCAAACATCTCAGAAAGGGCAAGAATTATGGCAAATTTAACTATATTATCAAAACCCAAATAAACTATTGCTTCTTCTAAGGTGCTTATTTTTCTTACTTTGGGGAACAAGGCAGAGTTGGCAAACTTTAAGAACTTGTATGCCGCCCCTACGTCTCGTTCTAGTATATAGGCTATTTGTTTTAAATCACCTTCTTTTATCGCCTTGTAGAGTTTGAACAGAGTGCTCTTAAGATAAGATATAACCCTCGTATCCTTCAAAAGGATTGGAGCTGATAGGTAATTACCTTGGAAGTAGTCAAAACCAATCTCTTTTGCTATTTTGTAGTCTTCTTCAGTCTCTATATTTTTGGCTACAGTACCCTTTTTTAAACTCTTGAGTATGGATATTACTTCCTTCAACTCTATTAGATTGTAAGGATTGTTCTTGATATCTATCTTGACAAAATGAGCTTTGTTTAAAATTGGCAGATAATCTATCCTTTCAAACCCAAAATCGTCTATACAAAACTTAAAGCCCCTTTTAAGTAAGATGCCTATAGCTTCGTATGTTTGGTTTGTTATACTCTTGTTTTCCACCAGTTCTATACCTATTTGCTCTGGTGATATGAGGTCAAACATAGAGGCTTCTAAAAATATGGCCGGGACGTTCACAAAAACCAACTTTCCTCCGCCCACCTTGTCTATACCTAATTCCACTAATAAATTTATCGCAATACTGGTGGCATTTAATGGATCCAGGTTTTGAGGATATCTTTCCGTCTCCTCATGCCGCAAAAATACCTCCCAGAAGACAATATTTTTGTGCCTATCGTATATAGCTTGTCTGCTTAAAAGGTACATAAATAAGAGTATAAACTACTTTAGTATATCCTTGTATATTTCCTCCTCAGAGGGAGCATCTGCCAGAAACTTTGTCTTTGAGGCGTAATACATAACTGGTATAAGCACCAAAGTAAGGGTAGTAGATCCTATTGTTCCAAATATCAGGGATATGGCAAGGCCGTTGAAAATTGGGTCAAAGATGATAACAAAGGATCCCACTATTATAGCTATGGCAGTAAGTAGTATGGGCCTTGTTCTGACTACTCCTGCCTCTACAACAGCTAAGTGAGGGGGTATGCCTTCTTTTACCCTCTCCTCTGCAAAATCTACAAGTAGAATAGAATTTCTAACTATTATTCCTGCAAGGGCTATAAAACCTATCATAGAAGTGGCAGTAAAGTATGCGCCCATTAGCAGATGGCCTGGAATAATACCAACCAAGGTTAAAGGTATGGGAGCCATTATGATGCCCGGTATTTTAAAGTCTTTAAACCACCCAAGAATGAGAACGTACATAACAAACAGAGCCACTCCAAAAGCAAGTCCCAAATCCCTAAAGACTTCCAGAGTAATGTGCATCTCCCCGTCCCACTTAATATATATGCTGTCCTCTATAAGTGGCAGGCTCATCCACAGCTCCTGAGGTTTTCCGTACAGAGTTGAAAGAGAAAGTACTTCTTTTCTAACATCTAATATGCCGTAGAAGGGTGCTTCTTCCCTGCCCGCTAAGTCTCCTATTACATAGATCACCCTTCTCAGGTTCTTGCGGTATATGTCTTGAGGTGCTTCAACTTCTTTGATTTCCACCAGTTCAGAAAGGGGAACAAGCTTTCCATCCCTTGTAGGTATTTTTAAGGTCAGCAGTAAATCCGGCGTTCTGTACTTTTCGTCCAGTTTAACAACTATATGTGTATGCTCTGTGTCTGTGTTCTGAAGAAGCCCCACGCTGTATCCACCGATAAGGGCGGTTAAAGTATGGACCAACTCTTCCTTTGTTAAACCTACAAGTTTAAGTGTATCTTCCTTAGCTTTTAATAGGATCATTTTGTGGGGGGTTTTAAGGTAAATCCCTTCATCGGTTATAGAATCGGACTTTTTGAATATTTCCAGCACCTTTAGAGCTACCTCTTCCTGAGCTTTCAGGTCTGGGCCATAAACCTCAGCCACTATGGGTGAAAGCACCGGAGGACCTGGGGGCACCTCCACCACTGCCACATACTTTACACCATACTTTTTTGCTATTTCGTGAACAGCTGGCCTTATCTTTTTTGCAAAGTCGTGGGATTGATCTTTCCTGAGTTTTTTATCTACCAGATTAACCTGAATGTCTGCCAAGTTGGAACTTTGTCTTAGGTAATAGTGTCTCACAAGCCCGTTGAAGTTAAAAGGAGAGGAAGTGCCTACGTATATCTGATAGTTTACAACAATACTCTGTTTGGATATGTAATCCCCTATAGCCTTTGCCACTTCCAGAGTTTTCTCTTTGGGAGTGCCCTCTGGCATGTCTATAACTATCTGCAGCTCGCTTTTGTTATCGTAAGGCAGCATCTTAACTACAACGGCTTTTGTCAGAAGTAATCCAATTGATACAGCCATCAAGCCTAAGGTAAAGCCGTAGAAGGCATATCTTTTGGGTTTGCTGGCCAACAGAGGAGTTATAATTCTGGCATAAAACTTCCAAAATTTGGTATCTTTAAGATTTACTTCCTTGTGCTCCTTTTTGTCAAATTGATTTTTCAGAAATATATAAGCAGCCCAAGGGGTAATCATAAAGGCAACCAGCAGAGAAAAGAACATAGCCACCGACGCATTTATAGGTATGGGTCTCATGTAAGGACCCATCAAACCGGTGACAAAAGCCATGGGCATTAGGGCGGCTATAACGGTAAAGGTAGCTAATATGGTTGGATTTCCTACTTCATCGGTAGCCCTCACTATGGCTTCCCTTGGATACTTTGCCAGTTTTAGCTCAAACCACCTGTGTATGTTCTCAACCACCACTATTGCGTCATCCACAAGAATACCAATGGCAAATATCAGCGCAAAGAGTGTGACCCTGTTTAGGGTAAAGCCGAGCATTTCGCTTATGAAAAGGGCTAAGGCAAGGGTAACTGGTACTGCGATGCCAACTACGATAGACTCTTTAAAGCCCAGGGTAACCGCCATTAAAAGTACTACGGAGGCGGTGGCAATGAACAGTTTTTTAAGCAGATCGTCCGATTTTTCCTTTGCCGTCTTACCGTAATTTCTGGTTACTTCTATGTTTAGATCCTTTGGAAGCTTGTTATTTTTTAAGTGCTCCACCAGTTTGAGAACTTTATTTGCCACGTCTATGGCATTGGTTCCCTTTCTTTTGGAAATAGCTATGGTAACCCCAGGATAAAGCTCGCCTGGTTTTACATCACCGACGCCCGCCGCTGGACCAAAACCCATAAGAACGTAATCCCTTGCTTCGGAAGGCCCATCTATAACCTGAGCCACGTCTTTAAGATAAACAGGTCTTCCTTGAACTATACCAATTAGTACGTTCTCCACATCTTTTTTAGACTCAAAGAAAACACCAGTTCTCACCCTGTATTCGTAGTTGTTCCTAAGAAGGCTTCCACTGGGCATCTGCACGTTGGAGGTTTTTAACACATTAGCCACATGTAAGGGTGATACTCTGTAATACTCTAACTTTTTGGGATCTAAGATGATTCTTATCTCCCTTGGTGTGCCACCAACTATGAACACGTCAGCCACGCTTTCTATCTTCTTTATCTCATTCTCAAGGCTCGCTGCTATACGCCTTAGGTCATACCAGTCGTAGTTTTTACCCCAAAGGGTTAGAGTTAGTATGGGCACATCGTCTATGGACTTTGGTTTTATGAGGGGTGGTAGGACCACTCCAGGAGGAGCAAGGTCCATTGCGGACATCATCTTCGTGTTTAAATCTACTAGAGCCTTTACCGGATCTGTGCCTACGTAGAACCTGGCGGTTACCACCGCCATACCTTCGGTGGCATAGGAGTATATGTATTCAATGTCCCTTAGTTCCCAAAGTTTCTTTTCTAAGGGTGTTACGACCCTTCTCTCTACCTCTTCGGGAGTGGCCCCAGGGTAAGTGATCATAATGTCTATCATGGGCACCACTATCTGCGGCTCTTCTTCTTTTGGTGTGGTGATGATGGCAAATAAACCTAAGGCTAAGGATACAATTATCAAGATGGGGGTTAGTTTGGAATCTATAAAGTAGTTGGCTAACCTACCAGCAAGGCCATACATTTTCAGCCTCCAGCCTTACAACCTTCGCAAGCCTTTTCAACACCACCTACCACGATCCTTTCACCCTCTTTAAGACCGCTTATCACCTCCACCTTATCTCCTACCTCCTCTCCAAGCTTTACAAATCTTAGCTCTAAGGTGCTATCCTCTCTAACAACCCAAACTCCCACAAAGTCAAAACGTCTAACCAGTGCGCTCTTTGGAATCAAGAGCACGCTCTTTGTTTCTGGAATAAGAACTTTTGTCAGCATGCCACTTCTCAGCCCATCGGAGGAGACAACAAGCTTTACTCTAAAGGTTCTGCTCATAGGATCTATTGCGTCAGACTTTTCTATCACTTTACCTTCAATAATCTTATCTCCTGCGGCCACTTTAAGTTTATCTCCCACGTTTATCCTTTCTATAAATCTTTCTGGTAGGTGGGCTTCTACTTTGTAGGGTTTGCCCTCAAGGACAATCAAAGGCTGGCCAGGAACAGCTAGATCTCCCGCATCCACCATCTTAGAAACCACGCATCCATAGAAAGGCGCGGTTATGTTTGCGTAGGACAGATTGGAAGCAACCGCATTCTTCTGAAATTCTACCGCCTTTATACTTGCCATTGCCTGATTGAGCTGAGCTTCTGCAGATTCAAATTGTGCCTTTATCTGGTCAAACTCTTGCTGGGTTACAGCACCTTCCTTCAAAAGCTTGGAGTATCTATCGTAGGTCTTTTTGACTGCTTCGTAATGTGCCAAAGCTGACTTGTAAGCAAAAGCGGCCTGTTCTTTCTGCTTTTCAAGAGCCTGCACCTGAGATTGGATGTCTGAGGCATCTATCCTCACCAACAAACTTCCTTTCCCTACGCAATCCCCTTCTTTTACGTTAACGCTTATCACACTGCCCATTAGCTTGGTTGAAATTTCCGCCCGCTTATCCGCCACAACAGTAGCCAAGTAGGCGCTCTCTCCCTGTTCCAACTTTTCCACTTTACCGATTTCCAAACCCTGAACTACCTTTTCTTCCTGCTTTACTTCCTCTGTGGTTATCTTTTTAAAAAAGAAACCACCAAGCCACAAAATGCCCAGTATTAAAACCAAAGCAAATAGAGCATACTTTATATAGCTTCTCATCTTCTACCCTCCAAGATTGTTCCCATTGAGTAATCCAATTGAATTACTGCCTTCCAACAATCTACCATTGCCTTGAGCTCTTCAAACCTTGCCATATCTAACTGAGTTTGAGCATCCAACAGATCTACCATACGAGCTAAGCCATTTTTGTATCTTGTTTCCATAACCCTTACCACTTCCTTGCTTGCCTTCACTCTCTCCCTTGCAGAAGCCAGGGCGTTTAAAGATTTATCATAATCCGCTTTGGACTTTTCTAACTCAAAAGCAATCAGATCTTTTAAACCTTCGACCCTCTCTTCCAATGCCCTTTTCCTCTCAAGGTGAGTCTTTGCCCTGTTGAAAGTGCTAAGGCCTGTGTCAAAGGCCCAAGAAAGACCAACGGTAAGCATGTATCCCTTACCGTCTGCACCAAGGGGATAATCTTTGGAGTTTAGAAAATAAAAAGCTCCTGCATGTATGTTTGGAAGGTTGTTTGCCATCTCCAGTCTGTAATATTCGTCAAAAAGTTTTGACCTTTTTTGCATGGCTTTCAGATCTTCCCTCTTTTGAAGGGCTATTTCAAGAAAGTTTTTTGTATCAACCGTAGGACATTCTGTTAAATCCTCTACTTCAAAATCTCCAAGAGAAGTGCCTACCATAAGTTCTAAAGCTTTTTTAGCAACTGCGTAATCTTTTTTAGCTCCATCAAGCCTTTCCCTTGCCTGCTCCACATACACTTTTGCTCTGAATACATCCGAAAGCAGAACCATGCCCACATCATACATCTGCTGGGCTAACCTTTGATGCTCCAAAGCTTCCTTTAGGGACTGTTCCCATACGTTGATAGCGCTTTTAGCGAGGGATGCGTCCAAATAAGCTTGATAAACCCTCAAGGCCACCTCTTCTTTCTTGCGTGCGTATTCGCTTTTAATAACGGAAAGATTTATAGTTGCGATTTTTTCCGCTGCCTGAAGTTTTCCACCAAGCCATATGGGTACTTCCAAACCTATCTTTGTCTCAAAGTTGTTTGCTGCTTTTGGATTGTTTAGCCTTCCTGGATCAAAGTCTTGCAGAGTTATGCGCTCCTGATTTAGCCTGCTCATAAAGACATAGGCGGGTATGTCCGTTCTCGTGAAGGTTTCCTCAAACTTCAGACGCGGATAGTAAGCTCCCTTTGCAGACCTTAGTTCAAGCTTTGAAGCCTCTATTTCCCTCTGTAAAGCCTTCAACTCTTTGTTGTTTTCCAATGCAAGCTTGACAGCATCTTCTACCCTAAGCTCTCCACCCCAAAGCAGGCTGAAGGTTAGCAAGAGGACTATTAACATAGTAATATTATTATATTCTAAATTTCTTATTCTCCAAGGCTTCCAAAACTCTCTCGAGACGCATCCCCCTTGAACCCTTTAAAAGAACTATAGCCTCTACATACAAAAATCCTTCTAAAGACTCCACCAATGAAAATATATCCGAGAAATACTGAGCCTTGCAACCCATACTAATGCACTCCTCCCAGGCAAATCTCATATGCTCCCCATAAAAGAGACAAAAATCTATACCAAGCTGGTGACATAACTTTCCCACCTCTCTGTGATACTTTTGAGAATCCTCTCCTAACTCCAGCATATCCCCTAAGATTGCCACTTTAAAACCTTCAAACTTTGAAAGGGTCTGTAAGGCCTTTTTAACCGACAGTGGGTTTGCGTTGTAAGAGTCGTCTATCACAAACCATTTACCAAGCTGATAAGTCTTGAACCTGCCTTCTACAGGGTGGAAGTTCTTAAGATAGTCTTTAAAGCTTTTCCAATTAAGACCAATGCTTTCGAGCACTGCAAAGCTACAAAGGGCATTCTCCACTACGGCTAAGCTTGGAATTGGAATAAACACCTCTTCCCCCCTTACTCTAAAAAAAACTCCTTCTTTGTTTATGCACACGTTTTCGGCAAAAAAATCGGAACCTTCCCCAAAGGTTATTTTGTTTGGGATTTCATAACAGTGGGATACATAATGAGGGCAGATGCCAAAATGGTTCTGATCCATATCTTTAAAGACCTCACCGTTTCCCATAATCACGTCGTCCAAGCAACCAAAGGTCTCCAAGTGCTCCTCCCCTATGGCGGTGATTACTCTTACATGAGGTTTTACTAAATCAACAAGCTTTGCCACATCTCCTTTTTGGCTTGCTCCTAACTCCACCACCCAAAACTGACAGTCCTCGTCAAAGTTTACCACAGACAGAGGGACACCTATCTGAGAGTTTAGATTCTTTGGTGTTTTACAAACTTTCCCCAATTTTGAAAGCAAGAAGGATATCATCTCCTTTGTGGTGGTCTTTCCCGCAGAACCAGCTACTGCTATAACCTTTCCACTAAAAGTCTTTCTTTTTCTGAGTGCCAGCATCCTTAGGGCAGACAGAGTATCTTTCACTACAAAGGCAAACCTTCCTTCCGGCACCTTTACCTCTTTCTCCACCAAGACTCCATAAGCCCCTCTCGAAAAGGCTTCGTCTACAAAATCATGTCCATCGTGTCTTGAACCTTTTAGGGCTACGAAAAGATCTCCCTCTTGGACCTGCCTACTGTCTATAACCACACGTTTGACGTGCCTGTAGGCGCCTATTAGCCTACCTTCTAACTCTTTTATCATCAAAACTTTATCAGTGTAGCACCCCAAGTCAAACCACCACCCATAGCTGTCATCAAAACCTTGTCACCCCTTTTAAGCTTACCCTCCCGATAGGCTTCTGCCATAGCTATAGGAATGGAAGCGGCGCTGGTATTACCGTATTTGTGGATGTTTGAATAAACTTTTTGCATGGGAATGCCAAGCTTTTCCGCCAAAGCCTCCATTATTCTTATGTTTGCCTGATGGGGTATTACCAAGTCTACCTCTTCCACTCTAAGACCTGCCATAGACACAACTTGCCTACAAACTTCTTCCATGCTTCTAACCGCCAGCTTAAACAATTCTCTACCTTTCATGCTTATGTATCCGCACTTTTCTGCGTAAAGTATATCCCATACTTCTCCGTCTGACCTCATTAGGGAAGCTAAAATTTCCCCTTCCCCTTCCGACGAAATAAGCACCGCACCTGCGCCATCACCAAAGAGAACACACGTGCTCCTGTCTTGCCAATTGATGATTTCTGAAAGTTTTTCAGCACCAACCAACAGAACCTTCTTAGCACTTCCTCCCATTATCAGACCTTTGGCAACCTCCAATCCATACAGAAAACCACTGCAAGCTGCGGAAATATCAAAGGCAAAGCTATTCTTACATCCAAGCCTATTTTGTAATAGACAGGCAGAAGCTGGGAAGGTAAAGTGTGGTGTTATGGTTGCAAACACTATGGCATCTACATCCTCAGGCTCTACTTTTGCATCTTCTAAAGCCATTCTACTGGCTTTTTCGGCCATGTCAAGAAGGGTCTCGTTTTTGGCTATTCTTCTTTCTTTTATACCTGTTCTGCTGGTTATCCACTCGTCGGAAGTATCAACCATTTTCTCTAAGTCGAAGTTGCTTAGCACATCTGGCGGAACATAAAAGCCAAAACCCTGAAGCGTTATACCCATTAGACCTTAACCTCTTCTGGTATCAGTTTTACCAGGTTTTCCCTTAGTTTTTCGTTAAGGTGATGAACTAGGAATTCGTTGGCCACCTTTATGGCATTTTTTATAGCCTTTGCGTTTGCCCTACCATGGGTTATTATTACGGGCTTTTTGGCACCGAGAAGGGGTATGCCCCCGTATTCTGCAAAATCCGCCTTTTTTTTGAAGTTGTTCAGTGCAGGCTTCATCAGAAGGGCGCCTATTCTTGCCAGAAGGCTCTTTTTGACCTCTTCCTTTATCATTTGCAGAACTGCAAAACCTAAACTTTCACTCGCCTTGAGTATTACGTTCCCCACAAAACCGTCGCACACAATCACATCAAAGGTCCCAGCGTATATATCCCTGCCCTCTGCGTTACCCAGAAAATTGAGCTTTGAAGCCTTTAGCAATGGATAGGTTTCTTTTACAAGCTCGTTTCCTTTACCCTCCTCTTCCCCTATGCTCAACAGTCCAACCCTCGGATTTTTTATACCCAGTATTTCCTCTGCGTAAGTGTGTCCTATTACGGCAAACTGAAGAAGGTGTTTTGGTTTACAATCCACGTTTGCCCCCACATCCAGAAGGACAGTTTTACCCTCAGGGTTGGGTAAAACTACTCCTATGGTGGGTCTTTCTACTTCTTCCTCAGCGCCTACCACAAACTTCCCAACCGTTAGCACTGCCCCCGTATTTCCAGCAGAGACCAAGCCGTCTGCTTCCCCCCTTCTTACGAGCATTCCTGCAACGTAAAGAGAAGAGTTCTTTTTTTTCAAAACCACAGAAGCAGGCTCGTTCATCTCAACCTTATCCTCTGCATGCACCACTTTTAGACCGTTTTCTTTAACTCCCTCCCTTTTAAGTATACGAAGTATAGCATCCCTATCCCCTACCAGATAACTTTCTATGCCAAACTCTTTATAAGCTAGAATACAACCTTTGACTATTTCCTCGGGGGCATAATCCCCTCCCATACAATCCACTGCTATTCTGATTTTGTTCATTGCATGCTTATAACTTCCCTTCCTTTGTAATAACCGCAGTAAGGACAGACTCTGTGGGGCATAATTAACTCTCCACAGTTTGGACACTCTGCCAAAGCTCTGGGCTTGACCTTAGAAAAGAAATTTTGGGCCCTTCTTTGATCCCTTCTCCAGTTGGAAGTCCTTCTCTTAGGAACCGCCATGGAAAAACCTCCTTAAATGTTATAAGTTATTATATCCAAAAACCGTTTTATACTTTGAATTTATGACTACAGTTTTGGCAGTCAGAAAAGACGGCAACACCGTTATGGGCTCGGATGGACAGGTAACTTTGGGATCCTCTGTGCTAAAGCACGGTGCGAGAAAGGTTAGAAAGATATACAACAACAAAGTTATAGTAGGTTTTGCAGGAGCCGCGGCTGACGGGCTTGCTTTGATGGAAAGGCTGGAGAATAAGTTGGAGGAATTTAGGGGTAACTTGCTCAGGGCTTGTGTGGAACTTGGTAAGGAGTGGAGGATGGATAGGGCTTTGAGAAGGTTGGATGCGGTGCTCTTGGCAGCAGACCTAAACAATATCTTTGTGGTTTCTGGAACTGGGGACGTGATAGAACCGGATGAGCCAGTTATAGCCATAGGCTCCGGCGGAGATTACGCTCGGGCTTGTGCTTTGGCACTCTACAAGCACACCAACCTTTCTGCAGAGGAGATAGTGAAAGAGTCTCTCCTGATAGCCTCCAAAATATGCATATACACCAATCAAACCTTCTTTTTGGAAAAGCTACCCTAAAAGCTTAAATTTTCAACTATGCAGGCTCTTCTGTCCAAAAAAGTAGAAAAACTCTTGAGTTTGGTAGAGGAAAAGGACAGGGATGAGGTTCTGAAGGCTATAGAATTTTTGGAAGAGAGGCACGCGGGACAGAACAGGGCTTCTGGAGAGCCTTACGTGATCCATCCACTGGAAGCGGCAATCATAGTGGCAGAGATGGGTTTAGGAAAAGAATCAATAATATCCGCCTTGCTCCATGATGTTTTAGAAGACACGCAAACTTCGTACGAAGAGATAAAAAAGCTCTTTGGGGAAACAGTGGCAAACATAGTGGATGGTGTGACAAAAATAGGAAAGTACAAGTTTAAGGACGTAAGCTCGGAAAGGGTGGAAAATTACAGGAAATTACTTCTGGCAACGGCAAAAGACATAAGGGTTTTGTTGGTAAAGCTTGCGGACAGATTGCACAACATGAGAACTCTTCAACACCTTCCAAAGGAAAAGCAGATAAGGATAGCAAAGGAAACCATGGAAATATACGTACCTTTGGCAAACAGGTTGGGTATTTGGCGTATAAAGACAGAGCTTGAAGACCTGTGCTTTAGTTTTCTCTATCCAAAGGAGTATGAAAAGGTCAAGGAGTTTGTGAAAGAAAACAAAAGCAAACTTGAAGAGTATCTGAAAAGATCTTTCATCCCAAAGCTAAAGGAAGCTCTTAAAAAATACAACGTTGAGGCGGAGATAACCTACAGACCAAAGCATTTGTATGGCATATGGCAAAAAACCTTGAAAAAGGGTATAAAGTTAGAGGACGTGCATGATATCCTGGGCGTTCGTGTTATCGTCAATACAGTGGAGGAGTGCTATTTGGTGCTTGGTATAATTCACAACATCTTTACACCCATTCCAGGAAAGTTTGACGATTACATATCCTTGCCAAAACCAAATCTTTATCAATCTTTGCATACGGCGGTCTTTGGTCCAAAGGGGAAGGTTGTAGAAGTGCAAATAAGAACTTGGGAGATGCACGAAAGAGCCGAAAAGGGTGTTGCAGCCCACTGGGCTTACAAAGAAGCTATCAACCCAAAGGACAATACGGTTTATAGTTGGCTAAAAGGTTTGGTGGAGAACCTAAAGGGTAGCAAAAACCCGCAGGAAGTTTTAGAAAACATAAAGTTAGAGCTCTTTTCGGAAGAAGTTTTCGTATTCACTCCTAAGGGAGACCTTGTAGTACTCCCAAAGGGTGCCACTCCGGTGGATTTTGCCTATCACATCCACACGGACGTAGGAAATCACTGTGCAGGGGCAAAGGTAAACGGAAGGATCGTACCTTTGGACTACAAGCTTCAAAACGGAGACCAGGTGGAAATAATCACCAGCCCCACAAAAAAACCAAACCCAGAATGGCTAAAGTTCGTAATCACGTCAAAGGCAAAAAGCAGAATAAAGGCTTACCTTAAGGAGTTAGAAAAGGAAAAGTGGATAGAAGATGGAAAACAGACTTTGGACCTTTTATCCAAAAAGTTAAACATAGATAAGCAGGTTTTGCTAAACCAGATAAAAAACGCCGAAGACATACAAAAAGACGAAGAAGTATATCTGATGATCGGAAGTGGTAAGTTGAGTAAGGAGAGAATTTACCAAATACTTGGTTTGAGAAGGACCGAACCTAAGGAGAGGTTAGAAAAAGTCGGTGGCACACAGGTCCAATTAGAGGGAATAGAGAGGGTCATGTATCAAATAGCAAAGTGCTGTAATCCACTACCTGGTGATGAAATCTTGGGTGTTGTTTCAAAGGGTAAGGGTTTGATAATCCACTTAGCCAACTGTCCAAACCTGCAGCACATCAAAAATCACTTTCCAGAGAGGGTGGTAAAGGTAAATTGGACGAGCACTAAAGAAAAATACAGCGTACCACTTCGTCTGTGGGTAAAAGACAGAGTGGGCATTCTTGGAGAGGTGGCTACCACTTTGGCAAGGCTAAACGCAAACATCCTTCAGTCTGTTACTAAAAGCCTACAAACAGGCGAAGCGGTGATGGAGTTTGTAGTAGAGCTAAACAGTTTGGAGCATCTAAACAAAGTAATCGGAGCGCTAAAGGAGTTGGAAGGGGTAGAGAAGGTAAGTAGGATTATCAGAGCTTAAATTCTTTGAGGATTTTGTCTGCGCTAACTATGCCTACAAAAACCTTATGCACTTTACCGTTCTTTACAAGCACAGTGGTAGGTGTGGCCATCACTCCAAATTTCTTTGCTTGGTTTTGCCCTTCTTCTGAGAAGACATCAAGCTTTTTGACCTCCAGCTCTTTAGCAAGGGCCTCTATATGAGGTTCCATAGCTTTGCATGCTCCACACCTCTGAGAGTAAAAGTAAAGCACGCCATCGCTAAGGCTTTCTACCATCATACCTTCCTTAGTCTTTGCCTTTTTTAACACGTAAAGCTTTAGACCAAGCCTTAGGAAAACCACAAAAGCCACCACAAAAAATAAAAACTTCAGCACGCTTTCCATCAGTTTAGCATTTTAACAGCTTTTTTGAGAGCCATTACTTCCTCTTTTGAAAGGTCCCTCCACTTTCCTGGGCTTAACTTTCCAAGCTTTATCGGTCCTATGGCGGTCCTTCTGAGTTTCAAAACTTTGTGTCCAAAGTGGGCGGTAAATCTCTTTACGATATGCTTTCTTCCTTCTGTAAAGACGACTTCCAAAAGGGTGTTATCCTTCTCGTATCTGAGTATGCGAGCGCTAACTGGTTTTGCAAAACCGTCCTCCAGCTCTGCTCCCCTTTTCATAGATTCTAAGGTTTCTGCACTTACCTTTCCCTTTACCAAAACTTGATAGGTTTTCGGAAGTTTGTAGCGCGGGTGCATTATCCTGTTTGCTAGCTGTCCATCGTTGGTAAGGATCAAAAGGCCTTCTGCGTTGTAGTCAAGCCTTCCTGCAGGATAGAGCCTTTCTGGAATATCCTTTATGAGCTCTTGAATAGTCCTTTTGCCTTCCTTTGATGTGCCCAGAGCGGTAAGATAACAGCAAGGCTTGTAAAGGGCTATGTATCTATACCTTTGAGGCTTTACAGGCTTCCCGTCTACTTCTACCACATCCTTTTGAGGATCTATTCTCCAACCAAACTCTCTAACTGTTATGCCATTGACTTTTACCCTACCTTCAAGAATAAGCTGGTCTGCCTTTCTTCTGGACGCAATACCACACATAGATAAAAAGGCATTCAATCTTACCAATACCTTTCCTCTCTCCAAGGGTCTCCTCTCATATTGTAGCCTCTTCTTTCCCAAAAGCCTGGCACGTCTTCTTTAAGAATCTCAAGCCCCCAAACGTACTTAGCACTCTTCCAAGCATAGAGCTTGGGAACCACAAGCCTTAAAGGGAAGCCGTGCCTTTTTGGAATGGGTTTGCCATACATTTTGTAGGCTAATATACTGTCTTCTTCAAAAAGGTATTCTATTGGTATGTTGGTGGTATATCCCTCCAAGCAATGGACCAAAACAAACTTAGCCTCTTGAGTAGGTTCTACCATACTCAGAATAGTTTTTGTTTGCACACCTTCCCAGACTATATCCTTTACACTCCACCGGGTAACGCAGTGAAAGTCTGCCACAAGCTCTACTGCAGGCAAACTCAAAAGCTCATCGTAAGAAAGCTCTAAAGGTTTGCTCACCTGTCCCCACACCTTGAACCTATACTCGGAAAGGTCCCAATCTGGCAGAGCATCTACAATGTCATAAACTATAGGCGCAGAGATCCACTTTTGCCCAGGAGGCAATCTATCCTCTCGCAGATTTATCTGACTAACTACCTTTCTTTTCATAGGGCTTAAATATAAATGTTTTAAAATACTTTTCCATGAAAACTAAAGTAGCTTGGAGCATTACTCACCAAGAATTCACCATCACGGACCACTACTACTTTTCTATACTTCAAAGGGAAGCAGAAAAGAATGGCATAATCATAGAAGAGGTGGATAGTTGGGAAAGGCTTAAAGAGTATGACACCATAGTATTTAACTACCCTGAAATTCCCTTTACAGAAAGAGAAGCCCAAGAGGTAGAAAACTGGGTCTGGGAGTTGGGAAAGAAGGTCATACTGGGAGGGTATTACAAGAACGAGGACCACATCGCAGACACCTGCAACACCCTTGCCAGAAGGTTTGGGATGGAGCTAAATCCAGACGAAGTAACGGACGAGGTTAACAACCACAACGGAGACAAATACTTTTTGGTTACTTCAAAGATAAGAAGGTATAACAGAAATGAGAAAAACGAAGTAAACGTAGAAAAGATTATGCTTGCCTGCAGCGCTTCCATAAAGCCTTTAATGCCAGACACAAAGGTGGTGGTAAGAGCGGAAGATAGCGCCGTGTCCAACATGGGCCACTATACCCTACTGATCGCAGAACAGATAGCTCCTACAAGCGGAGGTTACTTCTGCCTTGCGGGCACTTGCGTATTCTGGGACAACTATTCTATAACCTTATACAACAACCTGGAATTTTCCTTGAACCTTTTGAGGCACAAAACACCAATGAAGGTAGAAAAAGGCAAACCTGTAGTGTTTGGCTTATAAATTAAATAAAAGGGGAGGTGTTTTATGAAAGCAAAAGAGTGGCTGAACGCAATGCCAAGTCAGTTTGGCACATACGATGTGGATGTTATATCCGTAGAGGATTACAAAGGTATTGTCTTTTCTGGTATGGGGGGGTCTGGAATAGTGGGGGACGTGCTAAAGCTCTTGTTGGAAAGGAGAGGGACAGAGGTTCCCGTCGTTTCACTTCACGGCTATGAGCTTCCACCTTATGCAAAACAAGATTGGCTTTTGGTGGCGGTAAGCTACAGTGGAAACACAGAAGAGACTATAAGCACTGTGCAAGAGGCTATGCAAAGAAGACTAAACATAATATGCGTCAGCTCTGGGGGAAAACTAGAAGAGATAGCGGATAAGGAAGGGTTTAGGTTCGTCTCTGTGCCACCTGGCTATGCGCCGCGTTATGCCTTTGGTTTTATGCTTTCTGCAGTTATGAGTCTTTTTGGTTTTGGTAGAAGTTTGGAAAAGATAAGGAAGAACTTGGATGAGAATAAAGAAGAGATAAAGGAAACCGCTTACAACATAGCGCAGGTTTTGCAGAACTACATTCCCATAGTTTACGGCACACCTCTAACGGAGCCCATCGCCTTTAGATGGAAGACTCAGATAAACGAAAACTCAAAGACCCTCTGTTATACCGCAGTCCTTCCAGAGCTTCATCACAACGAAGTGGTAGGTTTAGATAATCCCATTGCCAGAAACCTGTGCCATTTTATAATACTCCATGATCCAGAGGACCATCCAAGGGTTATAAAGAGGGTAGAGATAACGGAGAAGATCTTTAAAGAGCTTGGTTTATCTCCGGTAGTTCTGCGAGGAAAAGGTGAAAGTTTGGAAGAAAGGCTTATGTATCTTGCCTATTTGGAAGATTGGGTAAGCTTTTATCTGGCTGATATATACGGATACGACCCCCTACCAGTTAAAATAATAGACCGTATAAAGGAAAGCCTTAAATGATTGAGTTGGGTTGGATTATATTCGGATTTGTTGTTTTGCTTGCTCTGTTTTTAGATCTTTTTGTCTTTCATAAAAACCCACACAAAATTTCCATAAAAGAGTCCCTGCTACTTTCTGCCTTCTGGATAGGTGTGGGATTGGCTTTTTCTGTGTATGTGTATTACTACAAAGGCCCCCAAAGCTTCTTGGAATACATTACTGGCTACTCTTTGGAGAAAGCCTTAAGCTTAGACAACATATTTGTTTTCATACTGATCTTTTCTTACTTTAAAGTTCCCGAAGAGTTCAGGCACAAGGTGCTCTTTTGGGGTGTGCTTGGGGCCATAATCTTCAGAGCCATTTTTATATTTGCAGGCATAGAGCTAATAAAACTTTTTCACTGGGTAATATACGTCTTTGGTATAATCCTAATTGCTTCTGCAGTGAAGCTCTTGATAACTGAGGAGAAGGAGTTTCATCCGGAGGAAACTGTAGTCTACAAGCTGGCAAAGAGGATAATACCTCTAAGTCCAAATTACAGCGATGGAAGGTTTTTTATCAAAGAAAAGGGAAAAGTGTATTCCACTCCCCTTTTCTTATCCCTTCTTTTTGTAGAAAGCTCAGACATTATGTTTGCAATAGACTCAGTGCCGGCTATCCTGGCCATTTCAAAGGATCCATTTATAGTATACACATCTAACATCTTTGCCATACTGGGACTTAGGTCTCTATACTTTGCTGCCTCTGCCATACTTCCCCTTTTTCACTTTCTACACTACGGGCTTTCCTTTATCCTTGGCTTTATAGGCGTGAAAATGCTTATATCGGACTTTTACAAAATACCTGTGTTTGTTTCTTTGCTTTTATTATTCAGCGCAGTGTTCTTGTCTGTTGTTGCGTCCCTTTTGGTTAAGAAGAAACCTTCTCAACCATAACCTTTTGCACTCTCTTTCCGTTAGATTGAACCACTTTAAACCTAACCTGGCCTATGCTGATAGATTCTCCTTTGCTTGGAACTCTTTTTAGTTGGTATGCAATCAGTCCTGCTACAGTACTGTAAGGACCTTCAGGAAGGGGTGCAGACAAAAGACGCTCCAAATCTTCTATTTGCAGCCTTCCATCCACTATCCACTTATCCTTTTCTATCTCTTTAACCCTGTCCTCTTGAAGCTCTTCAGTACCCAAACCGCCCATAAAGAACGCAGATATATCATCAACAGTAATTATGCCTAAAACAACTCCCAGCTCATCCACTACTATTCCCAAACCTTCCTTTGCTTTCGTAAAGGTTTTCAAAGCATGCTCCACAGAAGCAAACTCTGGAAACACCGCCACAGGTCTTATAAACTCTCTTATGCTTAATCCCTTTCCGTATACCGGAACTAAATCGAAAAGATCCACGTAACCTATTATGTCATCTACCCTACTTCTGTATACGGGTAGCCTTTTGTAGCCGCTCTTTTTTATCTCAGCTACAGCCTGCTCGACTGTAAGGTTTTCGTTTATCATAACTACCTCGTGGATAGGTCTTAGCACTTCAGAAAGAAGAGTATCCTTTGCAGAAAGGAGCTTAACTACTAATTGAATTTCCTCTTCTTTTGAAAGGTCTTCAATCATAGACAAAAGGTCTTTACGGGAAATGTTCTCCTTTGATAGTTTCTCCAGTTTTTTGCTTATGTATTTACTTACAACTCTAACGATCTTAAGAATGGGCAATAAAACTTTTTTTAGTTTGCTCAGCATCCACACGCTGGGGATGAGTACTCTATCCGCATGCTTATGAAAGAGACTCTTAGGTATAAACTCTCCAAACATAAGGGTGAAGATCACAAGAGTGGCAGAAAAAAGCACCTCAAGCCCTGAAAGAAATTCAAAGCGCTTTGCCAAGTTTAATACTATAAGAGTGTATAGAGTAGAAGCAAAAACTATGCTGATCGTGTATCCAAGCATAGTAAGGGTTATGTAATCCTCTGGGTTATCGTAAAAATCCTTTAAAAACTCATACTTTGTCTTTCTGTAAAGAGCCAACACTTTACTTCTGTCGGTTTTTACAAGAGCTATTTCAGAGCCCGCAAAAAGCCCCTCCAGTATTATGAAAAACACCACACTGGTTATTAGTCCTAACACCTCCATCCTATCACTACCCTATCTTGACCAGTATAGTCTTTAAAGATCTTAAGCTGAAAATCTTTAAAGATTTCCTCAATCACAGCCCCTTGATCGTGCCCTATCTCCAAGGCAAAAAAACCATTTTCTTTCAGATGATCCCCCACCTCCTTTGAAAACCTCTCGTAGAATTCCCAACCTTTTTCGCCCCCTATTAGGGAAGTCTTTCCTTCAAGTTTTAAAGCCTTCGGAAAGCTTTCCCAATAGCGCTCTGGTATGTAAGGTGGATTTGAAACGATAAAGTCAAACTTCATACTTTTTACTGGTTCAAAATCCTTCCCCTCAAGCAGTTTAAGCCTGTGGGAAACTCCGTGAATTTGTGCATTTAACTGGGAAATCTCCAAAGCATCTGGGTTTATGTCTGTGCCATACATAAAAAGCTTCTCCCTTTCCAAAAGCAAGGTAATAGCTATACATCCACTACCTACGCCGATCTCTAAGCCTATGTATTTTTTGTTTTTGTCTAAGAGTTCTAAAGTTTTCTCTACCAGAAGCTCCGTTTCTGGCCTCGGGATTAGGACGCCCTCTTTAAGTTTAAAAGTCCTGCCGTAAAAGTCCCATTCCCCAAGTAGATACTGTAAAGGATAACCTTCTTCTAACTTGCTTAAGCTTTTCCAATATTCTTCCAGAGAATTTTCTGAAACTTCTTGATCCATCCTTAAATAAAGTTCAGGGGGTTTTACCTTCAGAAGGTGTGCCAGAAGGAGTTGCCTGTCCCTTTGGGGAACTTTGCTGGGTGTTAGTAGTAGGTCTTTTACTTTCATCTTCCAAAAGGGACCCCTTTTTTGAAGGATGAAATAGCCCAATCAACAACGCTAAACCCATAAGGATAAAACCGAGCCAGTAGGTAGCCTTTGTGAGTATGGTATCCACACCGCCAGGACCAAACACACCCTGTCCCATACCGCCAAAGGCGCTTCCCACATCCCCCCTACCCCTCTGCATCAAAACGACCAAGATAAGTAGCACTGCGACTAATATAAATAGCGCAAGCAACAAATAGTACATGTCTAAAATTATACACCTTTGCTTACCTTAGCCCAAAGTTGGACAAAACCATCTTTAAGTTTGTATCTACTTAGAATGATCCTTTCTCTGAACTGTTTGGGAACTTTCAGATACTCCTCTGTGTTTTTTATGGCCTCAAAAAGGTTTATAAATACGTGATCCCCTTCTTGTGAGAACCCGCCTTTTTCAAGAACTTCCTTCAAGTTTTTGTCAGTAGCCACCAAAAGTCCTATGCTTCTTTCGTTAGACGTGTTCCTCACAGCCTTGGGATCCTCTCTAAAAAGCACCTGAACATCTTTGGAAAATATCAGCCCTTTCTTTTTAAATCCTACCCTCATTAAACCTTCTGCCAATTCAAAGCTTAAACCTTTTACTGTAGAACTCAAAAGCGGAGCGGGCACCTTTATCTCAAACTCTACATCTATAAGATTGCCAAGGTTTAGTAAGTCTTCTGAAAATATGCCCATAGGATTAAATATAAGTGGAGACGAGGGGATTTGAACCCCCGACCTCCTGCTTGCGATGCAGGCGCTCTCCCGCTGAGCTACGTCCCCAGCAATAAAATAGTATAATAGTAAGCCGGCTGTGGTTAGAATCTTTGTAGGCTTTTTTACTACTAAGGCCATTCAGGAGCATGTGGAGAAAATAAAGGAGCAAGCGGATGACTTTATAAAGGGCAAGTGGGTAGAGCCTCAGAATTATCACATGACTTTTCACTTCATAGGAGAGGTGCCAGAGGAAAAGGTCATGGATATAATAAAGGGTGTTCAGGAAGTGTCCCAGAGGCACAAGGAAATAAAGATAAAGTATAAGTCCTTGGGGGTGTTTCCGGATTTAGATAGAGCAAGGGTGCTTTGGATTGGAGTCTCAGAAGGTGAAAACGGACTAAAAGCCTTAGCAAAAGATGTTTACCATACTAATCGAAAGCTCGGTATAAAAACCGATAGCAAACCCTTCCATCCCCACTTAACCATCTGCAGAATGAAGGAGTACGACAAGAAAAAACTGAAAGCTCTTTTGAAAAAATACGAAAATACAAACTTTGGCGAGGATGTTGTGGATAGAATATCCATCATAAGAAGTTCCTTAACTTCTGTAGGGCCTATATACTCTGTGTTGGAGGAGTTTTACCTAAATGCATAGACTAACATACAAACAGGCTGGTGTGGATATAGAAAAGGCAGATAGTTTTGTAGAGTTTATAAAAAACAAAACGAAAGAGCTTAAATCCCAAGCTATCCTCTTTGGCAGTTTTGCCAGTGGTGTTTTGCTTGAAGGATACAAAAAGCCCGTGATTATGATGACTACCGATGGTGTGGGAACTAAGCTAAAAGTTGCCCAACAGATGAACGTCCATCACACCGTGGGCATAGACCTTGTGGCAATGAACGTAAACGACCTTATAACCTCCGGCGCAAAACCGTTAGGATTTATGGACTACATAGCTACAGGGAAGTTGGATCTGGACGTGCTAAAAAAAGTTATAGAAGGTATAATAGAAGGGTGCAGGCTTTCTGAAATGCCCCTTGTGGGAGGAGAGACCGCAGAGATGCCCGGTTTTTACCCAGAGGGAGTTTATGACCTTGCGGGCTTTTGTGTAGGAGTATGCGAAGAGGATAGACTGATAACAGGAAAGGATATAAAACCGGGGGATGTTTTAATTGGACTGCCTTCCTCTGGCTTTCACAGCAACGGATACTCCCTTTTGAGAAAGGTCTTGGAACTAAAAAGGATTGATTATGAGACGTATTTAGAAGAGTTTAACAAAACGGTGGGAGAGGTCCTCCTTGAGCCCACGCGTATATACTGGAAAGAAGTTAAAACTTTGCTTGAGAAAGGCATTCAAATAAAGGGGATGGCTCACATAACCGGCGGTGGAATACCTGGCAATGTAGTTAGAGTCCTCCCGGAGGGAACAAAGGCGGTTGTAGAAGAAAAAAACATCCCAATAAATCCTATCTTTCAGTGGATCCAAAAACTTGGTAATATAGAAAAACAAGAAATGTTTAGGGTGTTTAACATGGGAGTTGGTTTCGTTCTTATCAGTGATCAGATGAACGCTGAGAAGGTTCTATCTGAAATACCCGATGCCTTTATTTTGGGTTTTGTAAAATCTGGAGAAAGGAGAGTAGAGATTGCGTAAGGTAGCATTAGCACTTTTACTTAGCTTTGGATGGCTTTATGCACAGACGATAGAAAGGATAGAGATAGAAGGGGCCAAGTATGTACCAGAAGAGATCATAAGGGGCTTGATCAGAATCAAAGAAGGCTTTTCCTACGATCCGTCAGCCATAAGGGAAGATATAAGGCGTCTTTACAGAACTGGCTTCTTTGATAGCATAGAGGTGGAGGAAGAGAGGGTTGGAGACAAGGTGATCCTCGTTTATAAGGTAAAGGATCTGCCAGTGATATACAAGATAGAATTTGTGGGCAACAGAAAGATAAAGGCGGACGAGTTGGAAAAAAGGATAGGAATAGAGACTGAGGTTGGAAAGATAGACATAGAAGAGCTAACAAGAGACTACACTTCTTCACCTGCCATAGAAGAAAAGGTTGAAGTGCAAAGGAGGTTAAAGCTTGGGAGAGTATTAAGCAGAGAGGAGATGGAAATCGTAAAGAGTAGAATAGTCCAAGCTTATGAGAAGGAAGGATATACAAATGTGCAGGTCTCTTATGAGCTTGTGCCAAAGAAAGGTGCATCAAAGCTGGTTTATAAAATAGTGGAGGGAGAGCCAGAATACGTAAGCGATATTGAAATAAAAGGAAACAAAAGCTTTAAAAAGAGTAAGCTATTGGGTATCATGCAGACAAAGCCACCAAGTCTTTTGGCCTTTAGGCTAAAACCACCATTCAGTGAAGAAATCTTGAAAGAGGACATCAGAAAAATTGAAGAATTCTACAGATCTGAGGGTTTTTTGGAAGTGCAAACTTCTTACGAAATAAAAAAGGAGAACAACAAATACAAAGTGGTAATACAGATAACAGAAGGGAAAAGATACAAGCTAAAGGGAATAAAAATAGAGGGAAATACTTATTTTTCTGAAAGAGAACTTTTAGGGAATGCCTTGAAAAAAAATAAAGGTAGTTTTTACAGAAACGCTGTAATAGATAGTGTGCTTAAAAACATAAAGACTAAGTACTCGCAGATAGGCTTTTTGAACGTTAGCTCTGATAAACAAGAGCAGATAGATAATGAAAAAGGGGAAGTGCTTGTCCTTATAAGGATTTACGAAGGGGAACCTGTGTATGCGAGGAGGATAGAAGTAAAGGGCAACTACGAAACAAGGGATTACGTAATCAGAAGGGAGCTAAAAGTCCAAGAGGGAGACCTTATAAACCAAAGAGAGCTGGAAAGGTCAAGAACGAGAATATTCAACTTAGGATACTATCAGGACGTGGAAATAGACCTATCTCCATCCGAAAAGAATAGGTGGGACATAGAAGCAAAAATAAGGGAAAGGTTTACTGGACAGTTTTCCGTAGGGCTTGGATACAATCAAGTGAGTGGAGTATCTGGATTTTTGTCTCTCCGAAAGGGCAACTTCTTGGGCACGGGCGACATTGCGGGATTTTCTATGTCTTTTGGAGGTAAAATAAAGGACAATTCCCTTTCCTACACCAGAAAGTGGTTTTTAAACCAACCACTAGACTTAAGTGGTTCTTTATACGACAGAAGGTTGGAATACACTACCTATACCGTTTCAAGGACAGGCTTAGACTTGATACTTTCAAGGGAGTTTAGAGAGTACTGGAGGATAAGCGGGGGAATTAGCGCACAGGTTGTGAAATATTCTGATATTTCTCCTAATGCATCGCCCATAATACGTCAAGAGGAAGGCACAAGACAGTCCCGCAAGCTAATTTTTGGCCTTTCAAGAGATACAAGGGATAATTATCTTTTCCCAACAAAAGGCTCACTAACAGAGATTGGATACACAATTGCCTTACCCTTTGCAGGAGGCACGGAAAGATTTAACAAGATAACCCTATCCCATCAAACCTTCCTCCAAGACACTCTCTTTGATACAGGTCTTGTTTTCAACTTCAGAGGTTCCTTAGGTATGGTTGAACCTTACGGAGGAAAAACCATACCCTTGGATGAGCGGTTCTTTGTGGGCGGAGACTTCACAATCAGGGGTTACAAATACGGATACGCTGGTCCCTTGGACCCAAACACCTTGGAGCCGATAGGATCAAAGAAACAGTTTCTACTGTCCGTAGAAGCAAACTATCCCTTGTATAAAAACATACTCTACGGTTCTGTGTTTTACGATACGGGTCTTGGATTTAATGAATTAAAGGAACTAAAGGCCGAAAACTTGAGAGGTGGATACGGCATAGGTATAAGATTCATAACTCCTTTTGCTCCGATTAAGCTTGATTGGGCTTTTAAGACAAAGAGAGTGCCTGGGGACACATCCAAAAGCAGAATACACTTTGTTTTAGGCGTTTTCTTCTAGACTATTTCCTCAAAGCAGATAAAACCAGCTCATCCAGTTCTGAAGCTTTTACCAAATCGCCTGTATGAGCAAAGGGTATAGGTCCAGTTACCGTTCCACCTGGAAACAGGGTATCCTCTACTCTCTCTAAGGATAGTTCAAAAACCGAAACAGGGAACTTTACCTCCTCTATTCTCTCCAATACTATCTTTGCCCTTCCGTATAGGGCAAGGGCCATGTTTGTGTTAAAGACCATCAAAGAAGCCCTTCCCGTTTCCAGTATGTTTTTTGCACTCTTTGCATTTGAGCTTAGGGCAAATCTTAAAGTTCTGTCGTCTACAGGATGGACCCAGGTGATAAACACAAGATGTATATTCCCATCTTTATCTACAGTGCTAAGAACCGCCGGAAAAACTCCGAGATTTTTCATAGTATCTATCAGTTCCCTTGATATCATTGCTTTACCTCCTTGAGATTTTCATAAAAGTATAAACCCTTTGAAACAAAGTTATTGAAGAGCCTATGACAAGCACCACCAAGGTTAAGTAGATTTCTTCAAAAAGAATGCCAATTAGAAGAACTATCCACCTTTCAGTCCTTTCAAAAAGTCCCACTTTCAGCTCGTAGCCTAAGCCCTCAGCCCTTGCTCTTGCGTAGCTCACACCGAAAGAAAGAAGTATTGCCATAATTGAAAGGAAGGTCAAAATTCTATCCTGTGAGGAAAGAGCTATGGCTACGAAAGGTATAGCGTCAGAAAATCTGTCCGTCAAAGAATCAATAAAGGCACCAAAGGAACTATCGTTTTGTCCCCTTCTTGCTACCGCACCATCCAAAGCATCACAGAGGGCACCAATCAATAAGAAAAAAAAACTTAGAAGGTGACTTTCCAAAAACAGCAGGTAAGAGCCAACGCATACAAAGACTAAACCTAAAACGGTTAATAGGTTGGGATGGACCTTAAGCTTTGCTATTGTGTCTATAAGTGGTGCAAGTCCCTTTTCAAAGTAAGGTTTTAGTTCCCTTGTTAAATAGCTCATGATCGAGATTGTTCGAAAAATCCCTCATTGGGGCGTCCCCCCAACCTCTAAGGGAACTAACCTGCTCCTTACTCTGTCCCACGCCCCTTCCACCAATAAAGACTTCAGAGGAGAAAGGTCCCTTGGCAAAATCTCTCCAAGAACAGGGAAGAGGAAGGCCACCTTCAGAACTTGCCAAGCACTTTGAGAGACTTTTTTAGTCTTTCCCTGCTTGGGAACGCTTGAATCGGCTCCTGCATAAACAAATTCTCTTTTGCCTGTTGTGATCCTTAGGTGAAGTTGTCTTTCTTTGCTTTTCTTGTTTCTGTTTTTACAAAGCTTTTCAGAAATGGTTTTACTACCAAACACAACGTCTATGTATTTGGTAGGCAGGTCAGGAAACAGTTGTCTTAGCTTTTGGTAGATTTGGCTATGGGAGTTTTTGGTTTTTAGCAGTTTATAAGCAGACCTTATGGCAGATGATTGCTTACGCATTAATTCTAAAAGCTTTTTTCTGTCGGAACTGTCCAACTGAAGTTTAAACTGCAAGCTTACATACATCAGCTTTTATTATAACCATTTTGAAGGATTTTTAGAACATCCTCGCTCATGATCGGACTTTCCACGGCGAGGGAGGGATTCGAACCCCCGGTGGGCTGCAAACCCACAGCGATTTTCGAGACCGCCCCGTTCGACCACTCCGGCACCTCGCCTACGGCAATAATTATAACCTAAGAAAGTTGCAAATTATTCTTAAATGGTTTATATTATTGGTTTGCCACGATGTTAGATTACAAGGAAAGATTGGAAGAGTTTGTTAGGGCTTGTAAGAAAAAGGGATTAAAGATAACTCCCCAAAGATTGGCAGTTTACGAAATTCTCCTAAAGAGGGAAGACCATCCTACCGTAGAGGAAATATACGAAGAAGTTAAAGAAATTTACCCCTTTGTTTCTTTGGCTACGGTTTATAGGACGGTGGAAACTTTGGAAGAGATGGGCTTTATAAGGAAAGTAGCCTACTGGGGAAATTCGGTAAGATACGATGCGAACATTCAGGAACACGATCATCTTGTATGTATCCTCTGCGGGTCCATAACTGATCTGAAAATAGATGTAGGTTGTGAAGTGCCCCAAGAAGTGAATGGCTTTAAAGTTCTGTCCCATTCACTTTACATGTATGGGGTGTGCCCCCTATGTCAGAAGAAGGATTGAGGCACTACAACCCTGAAGAGGTCCTTGAAAAAATAAAGGAAGAAATTCCCCAATGGTTATATAAAGATGGTTGCATTGTTAGAGAGATAAACACCAAAAACTGGAAGGAAACTGTAATGCTTTTCAACGCTATAGCCTATCTTGCAGAGAGCTTGTGGCATCATCCTGATGTAGAACTTGGCTTTAAAAGGCTGAGGATAAAGCTAAAGACCCATTAGGCGGATGCTATCACAGAAAAGGACTTTAAACTTGCAAACTTGATTGAAAAGCTTATAAGCTTAACTTTCTAGCTTTTATGCAGAAAAAGCCTCCCTCTTTCCAAAAACCTTCCCTGATTTCTTGATTTTTCAAGGGTTCTTGGTCTTGGGGTTCCTCAAAGAGTGTGGTGTATATTTTTTCAATTCTGAAGTGGGTCTGGTTTAGCATGTAGGAGAGTTCTCCAAAGGAGTAAAACCTTGCATGGGAGTAAATGGGATGTCCTTTCTTTGCCTTTTCTCTGTAAAAGTTCGCCCAAGGGCTTTCTGAGAGAACAAGCCCAAGCACCAAGCCCCCATCCCTTTTTAAAACCCTCCTAGCTTCTTCAAAGGCACTTAAAGGCTTTTGAAAAAAGCATACAGAAACTACCATGAGAACCAAGTCAAAGCTTGATTCCTTGAAGGGCAAAGCCTCTGCCCTTCCGAGAATCCCAACAACGCCCCTTCGCTTTGCCAACCTTAGAAGCTCTATTGAAGGGTCCAAGCCATAGGGAATCCCAAGGGCCTTGGCAAACCTACCACTTCCTACCCCCACCTCAAGGGATGAGGAAAAAGGATCTAAAACTCTCTCAAGACAAGATACCTCAAGCCTAAAGGCACTGTTTCCGAAGGGTTTTTCATACCAAAGATCGTAGTTCTTAGCGTATTGGTCGAACACTTCCATCTGTGTTATAATATAGATTTGAGGAGCCGTAGTTCAGCCAGGTCAGAACGCCGGCCTGTCAAGCCGGAGGTCGCGGGTTCAAGTCCCGTCGGCTCCGCCACCTATTTTTTAAGCAACCAAAACACAAGGTTTAGGATAAGGGTAAGTAAGACACTTATTATCAAAGATGTAACTATAGGAAAATAAAACGTAAAGCCATCCTTCTTAAACACTATATCTCCCGGCAGCTTTCCAAAGCCAAAGGGCACTTTTTCAAACAGTATAAGGATTCCCCCAAAGATTATCAAAAAAATTCCCAACATAATGAGAATTTTTCCCATTTCCATCAGGCCACTATCCTTTTCCTGCGAGCCATTACGAAAGCTATTATCTCCGCTACAGCTCTGTAAAACTTAGGAGGGATCTCTTCACCAACTTCTACTACAGGGTATAGGGCTCTTGCCAAGGCTTCCCTCCTTACCACAACCACACCGTTTATCATGGCAATTTCTACTATTTTTTCCGCTATCTGTCCTTTACCTTTAGCCACTACAACGGGAGCTTTGTCTCCCTTTTCTGGACTGTAGCGCAAAGCTATAGCTATGTGTGTAGGGTTGGTTATTACCACGCTTGCCTTTGGCACCTCTTGCAGCATTCTTCCTTTGGATAGTTGTCTCATTCTCTTTCTTATCGCACTCTTTATCATGGGATGACCTTCATGCTGTTTATACTCTTCCTTGACCTCATCTTCCTTTCATAATCCCAACGCTTGTATGCATAATCTAAAAAAGCTATAAAAAGAGCAACCACACCTATGAAAATTATTAACTTGAAGGTAAAAATAAGAAAATTTTTTATACTAAGGGATAGGTCGCTGGAATAAATTCCCATAAGTTCTCCCATTTCAGATCTGAAGAAAAAATAAGAAACCAAGATTAGAAGAAAGACCTTTAGACTGTTTTTTGTAAGCTCAAAAAGAGTGGTGAGAGAAAAGATTCTTTTAATGCCTTCAAAAGGATTTAGCCTTTCAAGTTTTGGCTGGATAGGTTTTAATGTAAAAATAAAACCGAATTGGGCTACATGGGTTAAGAAAACCACAAGTATGGTTAAAACAAAAAAAGGAAATATGAAAGGTATTACCTCTTCCTTAAAATGAGCAAACACGATAGAAGCATCCGCAAGTGGGTTGGAAGATACACTCCAAAAGAGCCTGAGGGTCTTCTCAAAAATAGTGTAACCTATAAAGAAAATAACTATTGTCCCCACTAAAATAGTGCTTGCTATAGCTATTTCTACACTCTTAGCTATGTTTCCCTCCTCTCTTAACTTCTTCCTCCGATACGGAGTAGCTCTCTCCGTTTTATTCTCTTCCGGCATACTTATCTAACCTCCAGCTACTTTAATAAACTCTATCATATACTCTTTCAGATGACTGGACAAGAGGTAGGATAAGAGAGGGAAAAGAACTACAAGTAATAAAAAGCCCAAAAATATTTGCAAAGGTAAACCCACTATAAACACATTTACTTGGGGAATAAACCTATTGACCACAGCAAGCACCAAATTTAGTAAAAGCATGCTTAAAACTATGGGAAGGGACAACCACACTCCCAAGTTAAAGCTTTCATAAAATAAGCTTAGAAAAGTTTCTAAGTTCACAGAGTAAAGATCAAAACCACCTAACGGCACTTTTTTTAGACTGCTGACCAAAGCCAGAAAGACCATCTCTGGACCACCAATGGCAAGAAAAAGGGAAGTAAAGAATAGCATGAAAAAGACAGACATAACAGAGGTTTGAGGCTGTTGTGGCAAAAAAAGTGTGGCTATAGCTATACCCATGTTTACGCTTATTACCTCCCCTGCTATCATCACTGCGTCAAAAATGAACCTGAGGAAGAGACCACTGAAAAATCCAAACAGAAACTCCTTCAACACGGAAAAATAAAAATGTCCTATAGTTGGAAAATCTAAAGGTTTTATATCCGCATACATAAAAAGTGTTAGGGAAAGGGCTGTGGCTAAAAAAACTTTGAACGTATTGGGAAGGAGTTCCCTTCCAAAAAAGGGAACGACTAAAAGGAAAGATAGGATCCTCACATGTAGCAAAAAAAGAGTTAGAAGGCTATTCAGATCAAAGATTATCATTTCAGCCAAACGGGGATGTTTATGATAAGCTCCTTGGTAAAATCTAAGAGTTTATTCAACATCCATGCACCAAGGACAAGAATTGTAACGTAAGCTGCTATTAGCTTTGGAATATAACTAAGGGTCATCTCTTGTATTTGGGTAGCCGATTGCAATATGCTAACGATTAAGCCTACTAAAAAGGTTGCAATTAGTACAAGAGCAGCCAGTATAAAAGCCATCTCTAACATTCTCTGTCCCATAGACAGAATAAGCTCAGGGCTCATTGGTAGCTCCTTACTAGAGAAAGTATAACAAGTTCCCAACCATTGGCCAGGACAAAGAGCATGAGCTTAAAGGGTAAGTATATGATCTGGGGCGGAATCATGAGAATACCCATGGATATAAGGACGGAGGCTACTACAAGGTCTATTATGAGAAAAGGTAAATAAAGCAGGAACACTATCTGAAAGGCAACACTTATTTCGCTTATCATAAAGGCAGGTATTAGCACACTTAGGGGTATATCCTGGTAAGACTTGATACTCTTCTTTTCTTCTTCCTTCATATCAGACACATCCAGTAGAACCTTGATGCTTTCTTTTTTGGTATGCTTAGCCATGAACTCCTTCAGGATTAGCGAGGTTCTCTCAAAGAAGACTTGATCAGTTATCTCATTTCTTAACAGTGGCTGTAAAGCCTCCTGGTTGATACTTTCAAACACAGGTTTCATAACAAAGAAGGTTAAAAATAGAGCAAGGGAAACTATCACTTGGTTTGGGGGGACTGTGGGAACACCCAAGGCTTGTCTTATCAAAGAGAGAACTATCACTATCCTTATAAAGGAGGTAGTCATTATAAGAATGGAAGGAGCAAGGGAAAGAATAGTCAAAAGGATTAAAAGTCTTATGGATGTATCCAACTGTCCAGTGCCAACCTTTATTTCAATATTTGGCAGAAGCTGATTCTGAGCGTAGCTCACTTCCCATAGTAAAAGGCTAATTATCAATGCTATCCCTGTGTATAACATCAGCACCTCTTTCAGTAATAAGAATGACCATATAAATTCCCTTTATCTCTAATTCCACTATAAAAGTACCCCTTAGAAGTGGTAAGATGTTTATGATCTTTACATTACCTTTTGACCCCCCCTTCAGGCTAAACCTAACCAGCATGGGCTGAATATAAGGTATGACTATGAGTATGAGAACTATCACTATTGCCAGCGACAGGAAAACTTTTAAGAGGCTATAAAAAAAGTCCATCACGAAGTTTGAACCACAAACTCAGTAAAGTATATGTTCCTGATACCACAGAGATTCTCTGCCTTCTGGAGTTTTGACAAAATCAGAGGTCTTACTACTTATCACGTCAATTATGGCATCCTTAATAATAGGCAGCCTCTTATCTACTTCTTGCCTTACCTTTTCGTTGGACAACTCTAAAGTTATTGCTACTCTCGCATAAGCGTCCGTGTTGGCATCCGCCAGATTTACTGTAAATACGCCCAAGTCAAACATAACACCAATCTGAGCTAAACTTACCTTATCTTCCTTCTCTTGGTTGGTTTTCTTTAACAGAAATACTTAAGCCCCACCACCAGCGCCAACCAAGAGTAACACAAAAACTGGCAGGATAAACAGAATCTTCTTCCTACCTCTTTTCTTTTCTTCTACTTTTTCTTCAGTCATCAGAAATCTATTATAAAATCTTTTCTATCCATGGAAAATTTAAGAAAGTGGGTAGAGGCAGCTCTAAAGGATGGATACGATTATGAGGTGTATTTAGAAAGCACAGAAAAGCTGTTGGTTGAAACTTCAAATGAACAACAGGAAAATCTTTCCAAGTCAAAAGAGTTGGGTTTAGGCATTAGAGTTCTAAAGGATTTCAAACAGGGCTTTGCCTATACGACAGAAATATCTCAGGATTCTGTAATAAAATGTGTAAAAAGGGCAATAGAATCTTTGGAGCTTACTCCAGAGGATAGAGGTTTTGTATTAAACAAAAATCCAGTTCAGGGTGAGCTAAAAGCGGCTTACGATAGTGAGGGTACCTCTATAAGTTTAGAAGACAGAATAGAAATACTGATAAATCTTGAAAAGCTCGTTAAAAAGTTTGATAATAGGATTGTTGGTTCAAGAAAAAGCAGTCTAAAGGAGCTGAAAGTGGAAGTCTACTGCTTGAATTCTTACGGTCTTGAATACAGTTACAAAACCACCTATTTTTCGTGCTTCACGTCCGCCTTGGCTGTAGAGAATGGAGAGGAAGCAATTTCTTACGAATACAGAGCTGGAAGGTTCATAAAAGACATAGACTTTGAAGAAATGGCAAAAGATGTTTCCTTCAAGGCAACCGCTCAACTTGGAGCGTCCTCTTACGAAACAAAGGTAATCCCTGTGATATTCTTTAGAGACTCGGCTGCTTTACTCTTGGAAGCTTTCAGCCCTATGTTTCTTGGGGATTCATTGGTAAAGGATAAGACTATGCTCAAAGGTAAAGAGAACACACCAGTAGGAAGCTCAGTGCTAACGATAATAGACGACGGCACGTTAGAGCATGGTTTAGGTTCATTAGAGATAGATGCGGAAGGTATTCTTTCCAAAAAGAATGTGATTATAGAAAAAGGTATCTTTAAAAGATTTTTGCATAGTTTATATACTGCTGTTAAGTGCGACACTGAACCTACGGGAAATTCTGTAAGGAACAGTTTTAAAAGCTTGCCCACCTCTGGAATAAGAAACCTGTACATAGAAAAGGGACCATACTCATTAGAAGATCTGCTTAACATATACGATGAGACCTTTTTTGTATTAGACCTTATGGGGTTGCATACGGTTGATCCAATCTCTGGAGACTTTTCCTTAGGAGCATCAGGTATAATTTTAAAGAAAGGTAGAAAGGAAAAAGCGGTGAAAGGGGTAGTTATTGGAGGGAATGTAAAGGATTTATGGGGTAAGTTGGTTGGGGTAGGGGAAGATCTTAGAATGTATGGGCATGTGGGCTCGCCCTCTCTACTGATTGAAAGTATAACCGTCGGAAGCTAAAAATGAGAAACCTCATATCTTTGGCATTTATGCTTCTAGGCTTTATCCTCTTTGGATGGGGTATTTATGCATCTTTTGAAATATACTCCACAAAAAAACAGGAAAAGATGAACGCAAATTTTGCAACTTTCTTTCTATCTACGTTAAAGAACGAAAAGATCAAAAAATTGGATTATCCCGATCAAGGATTTTTTATTTTTAAATCTTCTGAAGGTAAAGTATCAGTAACTGATGAAATTCTATTAATACCTATGGATGGAAGCGCATATATATCCTATTCTAAAAAAGATCCCTCCAATACTGAAGTGTATATTTATGTGAAAAAGTACAGTTTCACAGAATATGTAGAAGAATTAATGAAAAATCCAACTATTTTAGGTATAGCCCTATCGGGAATAATATTCTTCCTTATAGGTGTTTTTTATATGCTCCTTCAAAAACCATTTTACCAGGCAAAAGAAGTGATGAGCCAGAAAGGGAAGGAACTTCCATCGAACTTAGAAAACAAGTTGAAAGCCCTTAGGTTGGCTCTTGCCACTCACAAGATAATACCCCAAGAGAGTAGCAACGAGGCAAAAAAAATACTTGATGATATACTTAAAGAAATGGAGGGAAGGAAATGAAAATCTTGATCGTATCCTTTGATAAAAACCTGATAAAGCAACTAAAAGAAGTATTAAAAGACTACGAAGTAGTAGACGTCAAAAACGGCGAAGAAGCGCTCAACCTTGCTACCCAGCACTTTGATATAGTAATCTACGATGCTATATCTGGAGCTATTTCTGAAGAAGACATAAATAATATGTATGAGGAGAGATTTAGGGATGCAAAATTTATAGTGCTTATAGATGATCTATTCCCTATAAATGAAAGAAATCTTAAACCTCATAAGAAACTATTAATGAAAAGAGATAACTCAGTGCAAGAAATATTGGATGCTATTGAGAAGCCCTTGGGAGAAAGTATGGAACTACCTCCAACTATGCCCTCTGAGTTTGAGATCGAAAGTACTTCGCTGACAGAAGAGGGAATACAAAAAATTGTGCAAGAAGCGTATCCCGAAGAGGTAAAAATTCCTGAATTAGAAAGCGAACATCTCTCGTTGGAACAATTACTACCTCAAGAAGGAACTGTTATATCAAATAAGAAGGTAGCTATAGTTTCTTTTGATGGCACGTTTATTGATAGCATTGTATCCTTCCTTCCTAAGGACGTGGAAGTATACCCCGTAAGATCTTTCAGAAATTTAGAAGATGTCTTAAAAGATCAAGATTTAGTTGTGCTTGATGCCATATCTGGACTCGCTGCTAAAAAGCGTTTGATGGAATTATCAAAGGATCCAATTGTATCTTCAAAGCCGTTCATCATAGTAATAGATGAACTGTTTAGCATAGAAGTAGAAGACATCCCACTCGCTAAAAAATATGCAACCTATAGGGCAGATAGCCCAGAAAAAATAGCTGAAAAAATAATGGAAATACTAACGTCAGAGGAAACAAAGACAGTAGTTAATGAAGGTATAGGACCCATGCAGATTCTTGAGAAGGTTATGCAAGAAAAAGAAGAGGAAGAACCCTTGGAAAAGCTCTTGGAAGGCATAACCACAATGGAAAGTAAAGAAGAAGCATTGGAGGTTGGAGAAAGCATAAGTCCAGTGGATGAGATCTTTGGGAAAAAAGAAGAATCTTTTCCATTTATCCCCACTGAAGAAGCTCCCCCCTATGAAGAAATAAAAGAAATACAATTGGAAGAGATCTCTTTGGCGGAAGAAAGGGAAAAGGATCACCCAAGTCAAGTGGTCATTCCTGATGAGAAAATAGAAAGGGCAATCTATCAAGCGATAAAAGACATTGGTCCGATCGATGAGATCGTCAGAAAAGCCTTGAAGGAAGCCATAGAGGAAAGCTTCCAAAAAACTCTCAGGGAGGAAATAAGAAAAGCTATAGAATCCATACCATTGGAGAATATGATTAGAGAAGTGACCTATCAGGCTATAAAAGAAAGACTAAGAGAGTTAATTACCTAAAAAACATATACTCTTCTTTGTATTGGCCCCAGACTGTGGGAAAGAAGTTTTCAAACTTATTGCGAACTGAAAGCATGCTTTTGGGAGTGGCCAAGAAAATAAGCGGTTGCTCTTGGGCTATGATTTTGTAAGCTTCCCTGTATAACTCTACTCTCTTTTCACTGTCTATAGTGGAGGATGCTAAGTCAAAAAGCTCATCCACCTTTTTCTCCCAATCGGTGGCAGGGCTCTTCTGTCTTGGGTTCCACATGTGAAGGGTGCCAGAAGAGTGCCATACGTTCCTACCAAAGTGTGGATCCAGAGAACCGGTTAGACCTATTATCACCGCTTCCCACTGATAGGGGGGCGCGGTAAGCCTTTGGACCAAGGCATTAAAATCTATAGATCTGAACAAAACCCTGATGCCTATACTTTCTAAATCTTGCTTTATCATGTTTCCTATAGCTTCTCTTTCTTTGTTGCCTGCGTTGGTAAGAAGAATGATTTCTAAGATGTTTCCGTCCTTGTCTTCCAGCCACCCATCCTTATTTCTATCCTTAAAGCCAATGCTTTCAAGAATCTCCCTTGCTTTTTTTAGGTCGTATGGAATTTCCGGAAAGAGTCCCTCCATATAATAAGGCTTATTGGCTGGTGTTATTGGCCCATAGAGGGGCTGAGCCAAGCCGTTATATACGAGCATACTTATGCCAAACCTATCTATAGCCATGGATATGGCTCTACGAAACTCACGGTTTTTGAACCACTCCAGCTTGTGCTTTGGTATATCTGCCTGTGGATTTTGATTAAAGACAAGGAAGGTAGTAGAAGGAGTGGGTCCAAGGTCAAAGAGTACGGTGTTACTAAGCTTGGATAAAGTCAGTAGATCTGCTGGTCTAACTCCTATATAGTCTACTTTTTTGGTAGAAAACATAAGCAACGCAGTATCTGGGTCCTGGACTATGTATCCTATTCTTTCCTTTATGTATGGTACAGTCTTACCTTCTGGATCCTTTTCGTAGTAATAAGGATTGACGTCGTATTCAACCAGTTGACCCTTTAAGTACCTTTTAATTCTGTACGGTCCTGTTCCTACTATTTCCTCCGGTTTTGTATTTACGTTCCAAGCTTGCATAAAAGTACCTTCTTTGACAAATTTTTCCAGCTTATGCTTGGGAAGAATTGGAGCGGAAAGGATTCCAAGAAAAGGTGCAAAGGGTTTAGAAAGGTTAAACTCAACGGTATATTTGTCTATAAGCCTTACAAAATTTTCCACATCTTTTTCATCTTTCAAAACCCCACTTAACATATCTGCAGTGGAGTTGGGTATGTTTTTGTTAAGGTAGATATCTTTATACGTAAATACCACATCCATTGCGCTAAAATCCACTCCGTCGTTCCATTTGACGTTTCTTTTTAGCCTTATAACATACCTTTTTCCACCATCAAGTATTTCTATACTCTCCGCAAGGTCTGGCTCGTATTCCATGGTTTTTAAGTTTATTTTTGTTAAGCCACTAAACACGTCTGATATAACCGCAGTGGATGTGGTTTCTTGGGCAAGGACTGGGTTAAGGGTTTTGGGATCACCGTTTAGGATAAAGTAAAGGGTTCCTCCTTCTTTGCCCTGTTTTAACTCAAAGCTTGCCGGGTCTGAAGACCTCATGCTTACAGACTGAGCCTTTGGAGAGGATAGCATGTAAAAGGGCAAGAAAGCTAAAAACACGAATAAAACCCCATAAACAAATTCTTTCATGGCGTTTTTTTCAAGACAAGCTCATCCAGTTTTTTGTAGCCCCACTCAACTGCATATTTTATCTCCTCTACAGTTTTGGGATCCTTTAAATCCACACAGGATAACACCTCTCTAACCAAAGGGACAATGCTATCAAAGGTTATCTTTTCTTCTAAAAAAAGCTCCACAGCCCTTTCGTCTGCTCCCAGCAAGACCGGCACATAAACACCACCGACTCTGGCCACCCACTCACAAAGCTCTATTGACATAAACTTTTCTCGGTCTATCCTTTCAAAGGTTATCGGAGAAAGCTCAAAAATATCCACTTGGTTGAAAGGATTGTAAAATCTCTCTGGATAAAACAAGGCGTTTATTAGAGGGATTCTCATGTCCGTTGGAGAAACACAGAAGAAAAAGTTCCCATCTTTTAACTTTACCGCTCCATGCACAAGACTTTGGGGATGTATGACTATTTCTATAAGGTCTGGGTCTATGTTAAATAGCGCTTTTGCTTCCAAAAGCTCAATCCCCTTGTTCATAAGAGTTGCAGAATCTACGGTTATCTTCTTGCCCATCTTCCATCTTGGATGGCAAAGGGCTTGTTCTGGCTTTACCTTTGAAAGTTCTTCTAAAGGTGTGTCCTTGAATGGTCCGCCGGAAGCTGTCAGATAGATTTTAGTTATATCTTCCCTCTTTACCATTGAAAGGAGCTGAAAGGTGGCGTTATGCTCACTATCAACCGGTATTACTTTTTCGGACTTTTCCCTTACCAGATTTTCCAAACAGACTATGGATTCCTTGTTGCTTGCAAGCAGGATTTTATTCTTAGAGAGTGTATAAAAGGTAGGCAAAAGTCCGTCTACTCCTCCCACTGCGTTTAAAATTCTCTCTGACTCCTCTATTACAGCCAAAAGCCCCTCTTCTCCTTTTAAATACTTACACTCTTCTGGTAAGCTTGAAAGCCAATCCTTTGACGGATCTTCGTAGGAAACCACAAACTTTGGCTTGAATTCTATAGCTTGCTTTAAAAGCTTATCAGATGCTCTTTTTGCCACAATGCCTACAAGCTCAAATTCATTTCTGTATGCCCTAACCACATCAAGCGCTTGACTTCCCACCGATCCAGTAGAACCAACTATGCCGAGTTTAATCATCGCCCAAAGTTTTAATAAATTATAAACCTTCCATTAGAAATCAGATTTAATCCGCTTTCCTTTCTTTGTGAATTTTGTGTTAATATTGTTATGTATTTAAGTTATTATTGTGTTAAAGGAGGTTAAACATGAAGGGTAGGAAATTTCTCAAGTTAGCACTGCTGGGTGCTATCTTTAGCCAAGCTTATGCCCAAGAACTTTTGCTGAAAGAGATTGAAGTGAAGGGTAAGAAAGAAAGCTTTGAGGACAGTTTGGAAGTCAGAGAAGTAAGAGAAAGCTCTGCTAAGGATGTGGGAGAGGCGCTGACCAAAATAAGCGGGCTTTCCAAATTCCGCAGAGGTGCAATAGCAAACGATGTTTTGATCAGAGCCTTTCAGAAGGATAACATCAACGTGTTGATTGATGACGCCGAAGTTCATGGGGCTTGTCCCAACAGAATGGACCCTCCAGCCTTCCACGTGGATTTTTCGGAAGTGGAAAAGATAGAAATTATCAAAGGCCCCTTTGATGTAAGACATCAAGGTTCTATGGGTGGGCTCGTGAACATAATCACAAAAAAACCAGATAAGGGCTTTAAGCTAAACCTGAATGCATCCGTAGGCTCTTTTAACTTTATAAATCTCTCTCCTGTAATTTCTTACGCAGACAACAGATTTTACGGTTTGGCTGGATACTCATACAAATACTCAAAACCATACGAAGATGGTGATGGCAAAAAGATCACACAAGTTCATCCTTCAACCAGTCCCAACAGATACAAACCAGAGTTTATAAACTCAAAAGCCTTTGAAATCAACACTTACTGGGCAAAGTTTGGCCTTAAGCCTTTGGAAAATCACGAGTTAGAGCTTGCATACACAAGACAGTCTGCAAAGCATGTGCTCTATCCAGCTCTTATGATGGATGCGGATTATGACGATACAGATAGGTTTAGCTTTAGCTACAAAGTTGGAAAAGTCTCAGACCTGATAAAGTCTTTAAACTTCCATGTCTATTACACAAAGGTGGAGCACTGGATGGACGATAGGTTTAGGGCAAGTTCAGCCAGAGGCTATTCAAAACCTGACCCTTGGGGTATGGCAACTTATGCGGAGACAAAAACCTTAGGCGGGAGAATAGAAGGAGAGATCGGCAACTTCTTGGTTGGTTTTGAAGCCTATAAAAGAAACTGGGATGCAACAAACTACATGTGGCCTACAATGATGGCTTCTGCTCCTAACAGACAATTTATCATCCCAGATGTGGATATAACCAACCTTGGAGTTTTTGGAGAGTATAAAACAAAGCTATCTGACAAACTAAGGCTCAGCGCTGGTCTCAGACTTGATACCACAAAGTCAGAGGCTAACTCTTCTAAAGCAAACACAAACCTATACTTTGCTTACAAAAACACCAGAAGCACATCAAAGACGGATACGTACCCCTCCGGTAATGTGCAGATTTTCTACTCCTTTACTCCAGAGCTTGAGCTGTTTGGCGGTTTAGGGTATGGAGTTAGAGTGCCAGACCAACAGGAGAGGTACTTTGCCTTGAATAGAGCTGCGATGTGCAACGCTACGATGCCTTTCTGCGCTTGGGTAGGAAATCCAGAGCTAAAGCCTTCTAAGAACACAGAGCTGGACTTGGGGTTGAAGTATTCTTCTCAAAGGCTATTGGTAAAAGGAACGGCTTTTTATAGTCTGGTAAAGGATTATATAACTATACACAGACAGAGAAGGCAGAATGGCTCTGATGTAGTACCAGGAGACAGCGCCATGTCTTATGCCAACGTGGATGCGGTCTTTTATGGTTTTGAAGCGGATATAAGGGCTAACTTGTTTGGAAATCTCTTTCTTTTTGGTGGAGTATCCTATGTTGAAGGAAGAAAGGACAGAGACTCAAGGCTTAACATAAACGACAAAGACGTAGCAGAAGTGCCTCCTCTAAAGACAAGGCTGGGACTCAGATACGATACAGGTCTTTGGTTTATGGAAGGGGAAGTGGTAGCAACCGCCACGCAGAACAAAGTAGATTCAGACCTGAAAGAGCAAAAGACTTCCGGTTACGGAGTGTTGAACCTAAAGGCTGGTGTGAATTGGAAGGGCCTTTCTTTAATGGCGGGCGTGGATAATGTCCTTGATAAGAAGTATTACGAGCACACTTCCTTTATTAGACATCCCTTTATGACTGGAGTTAAAGTGCCAGAACCTGGAAGGACTTTCTTCTTAAACGCTTCTTATAGATTCTAACTTATGCACCCCGGGGCTTCCCTCATGCGCTACCCTCCCCGGGTTTTTTACTCTACTTGTATCCTTTTAGTCTTTTCCTTCTTGACCTCCTCTCTACCTTCTATTTTCTTTTCAAGCTCTTGAGTTTTGTAGTCTATAAGGGTTTTGAAGATCTTAAGAAAAGACAGCTCAATGGTGTATAGGTTTTTCATTATTTCCCTTCTTACTTCCTTTGGCGGCAAAAGCAGTTCAAAAATCTTACTTGCTTCTTCCCTTATTTCCTTTACCTCCTGCTCCAAACTTTCTACTTTCAGCTCTTCTTTCTTTTTTTCCATGCATTTAAATTTATTCCTCTATTATACCACCTGCAATAAGCATGCTCTCTTCATAAAAGGCACAAATCTGACCAGGTGTTATTCCCCTTACTTTTTCTTCAAAAAACACCTTGTATCTTCCATCCTCTAACTTCTTTATGTCCTTTACACCAACAGGAGGGTTCCTATACCTTACCTGAGCCAAAGGCCTATCCCACATGGACAGAGGAAGATGAATGTTTAAATCCCTCAAGATAAGCCAATCTTTATAGAGGTCTTGCTCGTTTCCTAAATAGACTGTGTTTTTTTGCGGGTCTGTGCCTATAACATAAACTGGTTTGCCAATAGCAACTCCTAAGCCCTTTCTTTGTCCCACTGTGTATTTGTAAAACCCATCGTGTTTGCCCACTACTTTCCCTTCATAAACAAACACTCCTTCCATCTTTCCTACTCTTTCCATCAAAAAAGTGCCCACATCCTTTCCCATCAAAAAGCAAACATCTTGAGAGTCAGGCTTTTGAGCCACCTCAAGCCCGTATTTGACTGCCAAAGCTCTTACCTCTTCTTTTGTCAAATCTCCCAACGGGAATTCCAAAAGTTCTATGTCTTCGTCCCTCAAAAGAGCCATAAAGTAAGATTGGTCCCTTTTTAAGTCCTTAGCCCTTGCAATTAATTTCCTTCCTTTGTAATCTACAATCTTGGCATAGTGTCCTGTTGCCAGTTTGTCTATAAGCGCCACTTGCCTTAGGTATCTTGCAAGAAAGCCTGTTTTTACTTCCCTATTACACACAGCACAGGGATTAGGGGTCTTACCTTCCATATGTGCTTTAACAAAAGGAGCTATCACCTTTTCCTCAAAGAGCTTTTCCCAATCTAAGGTAAGGTGTGGAATACCAAGCCTTTGGGAAACCTTAGCTGCATCCTGCACGTCCTTTGGAGAACAGCAAACCCTGAGTTCATCGCACACCTCTTTGTGAAACCTCAGAGTAATGCCTATAACTTCATAGCCTTTTTCTTTCAAAAGAAGAGCGCTGACACTGCTATCCACACCACCGCTCATACCAACCGCAACACGCATGATTAGGATTAAATTTATTCTCTATGTTGAAGGTATTTTTAAGTTTTCTCATCTTTTTTACCTTTGCCTTTGCAACGGAGGAAGCTAAGTTTGTTCAGACGGAATACAAAAAACCCTTTAGGGTAGTTTATGAGCTTTTCTTAGACCATCCAGAAAAGTTAAGACCTGCCCTTGGTTGGATCTCAAATGTTATATTCGTTTTAACCCATCCACCTTACAACTTTAACCTTGAAGACATTGATATAGTTGTGGTCTCTCACGGTAGAGAATTGGAAGTGTTCGCCAAGGAACACAAAGATAAATACCAAGACATAGTGGAAAGGTTGGAAAGCTTGTCCCAGTATGGAGTGAAGTTCAAACTCTGTAGGATAGCTCTCACTCAACTGTATGGTTATTCAGAAAAGGATCTTTATCCCTTTGTGGAAACTGTGCCTTCGGCAATTACAGAAATAGCCTATTGGCAGCAGATGGGATACTCTCTTTTGATCCCCATGGTATTTGAAATAAGAAGGTAATGCAAATCCAAGAGGGGGATTTTGTTTTAATCCAGATTGAAGACAAGAGGTTTTTGAAAAGGATTACAAAGGGATTTAGCATAAACTACGGAAAAAAAACTTTAAAGTTTGAGCAAATTATAGGTAAGGAATATGGTTCAAAGGTAGAGGACTTTTACCTTCTCAAACCTACCTTAGAAAGCATCATACTTTACGGCTTCAAAAGAAAAACCCAGATAATCTATCCAAAGGACGCCTTCTACATAGCCTTTAAACTTGGCATAGACAAGCATTCAACCGTTTTGGAATTTGGAATAGGAAGCGGTGCCCTTACCGCTGTGCTATCCCAATTGGCTGGCAAAGTAATAGCTTACGAAGTATCTCAGGAGTTCTACAGGAACGCTTTGAAAAATTGGGAAACTTTTGGACTGTGTAAGAACGTGGAAGCTATAAACACGGACTTTGCGGAGGCAGAGGTTCAGGAAGAGTTCTTTGATGCGTGCTTTGTGGATGTAAGGGAACCTTGGCACTATCTGGAAAAGGTGCATAAGGTTCTAAAAAAGGGAGCAGTCTGCGGGTTTTTACTACCAACCACCAACCAAGTGTCCCAGCTTTTAAAGGAAGCGGAGAGATTTTTTGGTGGGCTTGAGGTTTTGGAGATTCTTCTCAGAAATTATAAGCCTGTCTATGAGAGACTAAGACCAGAAGATAGGATGGTAGCCCATACAGGCTATTTGATCTTTGGTATGAAAATAATGTAGCTGTCTTTTATGTCTCTCAGAGTTATTCTGCAATAATCGTATCCTTCTGGTATATCTCTCCCCTTCATGATAAACACACCTTCCTTAGCTAAAGTCAAAAGCATAGGTTTTATATCTTCCAGTTTTCCCAACGCTCTGCACAAGGCATAATCAAACTGCTGGTTTAAGCTTTCTGCCCTTTTGCAAAAAACCTTGTAGTTTAGGTCCAAGTGAGCTTTTAAGAACTCCAGAAACGCACACTTCTTTGAAACAGACTCTATCAATGTTATATCTAAGGTTTCTCCGTAGTATATGCTCAGGGGGACGCCCGGAAAGCCCGCACCACTTCCCACATCGCAAAAAGTTTTACCTTCAACCTTTACTTTCTTTTCCTTAAAACAGAGCGTGAGAGTCAAAGAGTCTAAAAAGTGTCTGATGGCTATCTCTTTTGGATCTTCTATAGCGGTCAAGTTGTGAACCTTGTTCCACCTTCTTAGCTGTTCAAGATAAATGGAAAATTTTTCTAATTTCTCCTCCCTCAGATAAAAACCGTTTCTTTCAAAGATTTCCTTTAAAAGCTTTTCAGAAGATATTTTATATCCTCCGCCATCTTTTCTGGATCCTGCTTTGACTCAGTATAAAGAAGCTTTATCTTTTTGTCTGGAGTTATAAGGTAAATGGTAGCGGTATGATCCACAAGATAGCCACCTTCAGACTGCCCTTCCACCTTTCTGTAGTAGGCTTTGTATTCCCTTGCTGTCCTTTCTATTTCTTCTGGGGAGCCAGTAAGTCCTATAAAAGTTGGATAGAAAAAAGGAACGTAACTTTTAAGCACTTCAGGCTTGTCTCTTTCTGGATCTACGCTTATAAAGAGAACTTGAACTCTCTCCCTTTCCTTTTCGCTTAATTCTTTCATAGTGTTTGCCAAGGTTGTCAAAGCAGCAGGGCAAACATCAGGACAGAATGTATAGCCAAAAAAGACCAAAACTAACTTGTTTTCTTTTAGAAAATCAGAGAGCTTTACCCTTTTACCTTCTTGGGAAGTTAGCTCAAAGTCATAGGCTGGTGCATCGTAAAAGTGACCATGAAACTCATGCGTTTTTTTGCAGGAAAACAGAAGAAGGCTCAAGGTTAAAATTATGGTTAAAAATTTCATAATATTAAAATATAACCTAAGTTACAACCTTTTCAACCTTTCCCTTGCATCTGATTCCCACGGCCTTTTTCCATCCGAAAGCTCAACCGCCGTTTTGTAGTTCTCAAAAGCCTTCCGCCTGTCTCCCAGAGCTTCCCAGTTTCTTCCCAAGTAGTAATAGACATCCGGATAGTCTGGGATCAACTTACGCGCTTCTTCAAGGTATTTGATTGAATCTCTGTGGTCTCCTTTTGTAAACTGCACCAAACCCATTACATAATTGGTAGAAAATACATTGGGTGCGATTGAATAAGACCTGCTTGCGTATTCAAAAGCTTCCTTAACTCTTCCATAATCCAAAAGCATTATGGACAGATAGACCATGGGCATATAATTCTTGTCCCAAAGCTCTACAGACCTAAAAAAGTGCCTGTAAGCCAAATCCTTTCTTCCCTCTTTGTATAGTTTCTTTCCCTTATAAAACTCATCTAAAGAAGGCTTTGTGCTCTGCACTATTGCTTTAACTCTCTGAAAATCTTGGCTGTCTTTGATTAGACTTCCAGACAAGGAAAGAGAGCTAATATACTTGGCGCCTTCCCTTATTCTGGTTTCGGGAAGTGGATGGGTAGAGAGCCATTCGGGTGGTCTGTCCTTTTCTAACCTCTTGAATATATGAAAGACCTCTATTAGGCCGTTTGGATCGTATCCTGCTTTTATAGTGTAGTCTATACCAAACCTATCTGCTTCTCTTTCTTGGTCTCTGCTAAATTTAAGGGATAAAAGTTGGGCTCCTATGTGACCAAACTGTATAAGAACTTGTCCGTAGGGTTTGTCTGAAATTAATACGGAACCTATGTTTAGAAGGATGTTTAGGGCTACCATCTTTTCAAGGAATCTTGCGTGGTGTCTGGCGTTTATGTGCCCAAGCTCGTGTCCCAAAACGCTGGCTAACTGGCTTTCGTTTTCAAGCTGAAAAAGTAGCCCAACCGTTATAAAAACCGGTCCTCCTGGAAGGGCAAAAGCATTAACCTGCTCAGAATTTACCAGATAGAATTTGTAAGGCAGTTTTCTTTGGGTGTGTTTTGCAAGCCTATTTCCAAGTTGGCTAAGGTAGTCTTGAACCTCTCTGTGGGAATATAGACCATCAAACTCTTCTATGGCAACGGGGATATAGCTTTGTCCTATTTCTATTTCCTTTCTTTCTGGAAGGAGAGTAAAAGAGGAACTTGTAGAAGGGGCACAGCTTATTAAAAAAACTGTGAATATTAAAATGAGAAACCTTGCTTTCATAAGTAACATTTTAAATCTTTAACAGTTTCTTAACAAAAGGCTCCTAAAATGCTTGCAAAACTGTATTGGAGGTACAGCCATGAAGGGAATGCTTAGAACCTTACTTGTAACTCTCTTGAGTGCGCTTGTGTGGAGTACATCTTATGCCTCAGAAAAAAAGTGTTTGGTAATGGGTCTTATACCTGCAGAGGATCCTAAGTCCATGATTGAGCGATACAAGCCTATGAAAGAGTGGATGGAAAAGGACATGGGGATGTGCATTGAGATGTTCACAGCAACTGACTACACGGGAGTTATTGAAGCTATGAGGGCAAAGAAAGTGGATTTTGCGTGGTTTGGAGCTTTCTCTTATGTGCTGGCAAACGAAAGAGCGGGTGCGGAGGCTTTCGCTGTGGGAGTTGATGAAAAGGGAAGGACTACCTACAGATCTTATCTTGTGGCAACGCCAGAGGTAGCAAAAGCTCTTGGTATTACCAAGCCCCTTGAAGGAGAAAGTGGCCTTAAAGCCCTAAAGGAAATGCTTGAAAAACACAAAGCAAAATTCAAATTTGCTTTCACAGACCCGGCATCCACCTCTGGATACGCGATCCCTTACTACTACATGGCCAAGACTGGTATTGAGCCCAAGGAATACTTCAAGAGTGTAAGCTTTGTTGGAACCCACGACGCAGCGGAGTTAGCAATCTTCAAAAAGACTTTGGATATAGTAGCTGACAACGACATAACCTACTACAAGCTCTTAGGGGAAGGTAAGATCACAAAGGAGAGCAACGTGGTTATATGGATGTCTCCAGAAATACCAGGTCCTCCTATGGCTTACAGAAAGGACTTACCAGAAAACGTCAAGGAAGCTCTCAGAAGGTCTATCACCAGAGTACCAAGGGATGTGGTAGCAGGATACGGAAAGATAGTAGGATATAAGCTCGTCTCAGATGAAGACTATGCGATCATAAAGGAAGTGAAGAAGTTTATAGACGCTCAGAAGGGCAAGTAAATGGAGGTGCAAGGTATGCTGTTCCTTAACAACATAAACAAAAGCTTTGGTAAAAAGAAGGTGTTGGATAATGTTTCCTTGCAGGTCAAGAGAGGAGAGGTCCTTGCCCTCATTGGTCCAAGCGGGTCTGGTAAGACCACCCTTTTGAGAGTTATCAACGGCTTTGTCCTTCCCGATGGGGGAGACTTTTATTTTGATGGTACGAAGGTGGATTTTCGCAAAAAGGAAATGCTGAGAAACATCCGCAAAAGAATTGGGAAAATCTACCAGCAGTTTAACCTCGTGGAAAGGGTGACCGCTTTAGAAAACGTGATGATGGGAGCCTTGGGTAAATACGACAGAGGAATAGATTATCTAATGACCAGCATAGGCTACTTCCCAAAGGAAGTTAAAGAAAAGGCTCTCTATCTTTTGGAATACGTAGGTCTTGCAGACCACGCATACACCAGAGTAGATAGACTGAGCGGTGGTCAAAAGCAAAGGGTAGCCATAGCCAGGGCGCTTATGCAGGACCCGGAAGTCTTGCTTGCGGATGAGCCTATCTCCAACTTGGACCCAGGGACAAGCAGAAAGATAATAAACCTGCTTCTGAGAATAAGTGCGGAAAAAGGTATAACCCTGATCTGTGTGCTTCATCATCTTTACTACGTTCAAGAGTTTGACAGAGTGGTGGCACTAAAGGATGGAAAGCTATACTTTGACGGACCTCAGTCAGACTTTAGCTTAGACATGGCGAGGGAGCTTTACGAGACAGAGTTGGAGGAAGTATACTTTGAGGTATAGTCTTCCAACTCCTTCCTTCAAATACCTTTGGTGGCTCTTGTTTTTAGTAGTCCTTTACTACTCCTTTAGATTTTCAAAGTTTGATGTCTTTGCCCTGGTGGGGGGATTTTCCAACTCCTTGGCTATAATTGAGGAAATGATACCACCGCAGTTTAGTAACCTGGAAAACATAATAAATCTTACTTTCCAGACTGTAGCCATAGGTCTTTGGGGAACCATAATAGGAAGTATTCTTTCCCTTCCGGTGGGTTTTTTGTCTGCCAGAAACACTTCACCAAACCTTCTTGTTTATTACACCTTTCGCGGGCTGGTGAATTTCTTAAGGTCTATTCCAGAGCTTCTCTATGCACTCATCTTGGTGATAGCCTTTGGCGTTGGACCTTTGCCCGGAATTATAGCCCTTGCTATTTCTACGGTTGGTCTTCTCGGCAAGTTCTATTCGGAGGCAATAGAAAGCATAGACCAAAAGCCCGTGGAAGCTCTGCAGTCTACAGGTAGCAGAAGCATTGCGGTCTTTAGACATGCCATAATACCCCAGGTACTTCCCCTTTTCGTTGGATACAACCTATACCTCCTGGACCACAACATCAGAGTGGCTATGATCTTAGGGGTAGTGGGAGCAGGTGGCCTTGGAGTTGAGTTTTACAGCCAGATGAGGGCCTTTAACTATCCTCAGGTGGGAGCTATACTTGTAGTAATAGTATTAGTGATATCCTTAATAGACAGGCTTTCCGCCAAGCTAAGAGAAGACATACAGCAGTATAAGCTCTTGGCATACCACACGAAGACCAAAGACCTAATTCTACTTGCATCTACCTTCATAGTTGCCTTAGTGTCCTTGAAGTTTTTACCCATTGATACTTCAGAGCTGGTAAGAGGTTTTAAAAACCTACTGCCCTTGATTGGAGAGTTTTTCAAACTTGATTTTAGCGAGCTCAAAACTTACGTCCTGCTCATGCTTGAAACTGTAGCTATCGGCATAACCGGGACAGCCATAGCGGTTTTACTGTCCGTTCCTCTGGGGATGCTTATGGCAAGAAATTTGATAACTAACTTCTTCGTGAATAATGTTGCAAGGGAAATAGCAAACTTTTTGAGGGCTATACCTGAACTTGTGCTGGCTTTGATCTTTGTTGGCGCAGTGGGGCTTGGTCCCTTTGCGGGTGTCTTGGCCATAGCCTTGCATACGACGGGCTTTTTGTCTAAGTTTTACGCAGAAGCTATAGAGAACTTGGACTACAGACCAATAGAAGCCTTAGAAGCTGTAGGAGCCAGGCTAACCCAGACCATAAGACATGCGGTAATGCCTATGATCCTTCCACTTTTCAATAGCTATAACCTTTACATACTGGACAGAAACGTAAGAGCTGCCACTGTAATGGGAGTGGTGGGAGCGGGGGGAATAGGTTTTGAACTTGTGATGAGGATAAAACTCCTTGAATTTGAGAAAGTATCCGTGATGATACTAGTCATACTCTTCACCTTAGCGCTCATAGACTATTTCTCTAGTTATCTGAGGAGTAGGTTGGTATGATGGATCTGGACTTTAGGGAAGTGGTAGTTCAAATGGACAAAAGGGCTCTGAAAAGGCTTTTGAATATTTTGCCCATGGAGGAGGTAAAGGTAAAGGGGGGACCACAGCCTGGGTGTTTGATGATAAAGGCAAAAGATTGCTTTGGTGTAGATTTCTGTTTGGGAGAGGCACTGGTCTTTGAAGCGGAGGTAGAGTATAAAGGTATTGAGGGCTATGGTTTGGTTTTGGCGGAGGAAGAGGAAAAGGCTGTTGCGGTGGCTGTCTTAGAAGCGATCTTTAAATCGGAGGAGGAAAGCCTAAAGAAAAAACTCTATCGGTTCTTGAGTAAGGAAAAGAAAAAGATCGAAGAAAGCTGGGAAAAAGAGAGAAAGCTTATAGCAAAGACCAAAGTCCAATTTGAAACGATGGTAAAAAGGTAAAGCCATGCAGAAAGAGGTATTTTTTCACTCAGAAGGTGTTTAAAAGTCTTTTATGGGCAATGAGCTTTCCTGGCAAAGTTCAAAGCCTTGAGTTTTCAGAGAAACTTTACCAATTCTTAGGTGATGAGTTTTGGACATTAGGTACCATAGCTCTTACGCTCATAGACGGGCACACCAGCTTCTGTGCGATAGGTCCAAACAGCAAAGCCTTAGAGGAAAGGATAATCAAGCTAACCAAAAGTAAAGTTTTGCCTATAAAGGAGGCGGATTTTGTAATAACAACGGAAGCTTTGCAAGAAAGGCTTTGGGATGTTAAAGTGGGAGAACTTCGCAACCCAGAAAAGTCCGCCACTGTCATCTATTTGGTTGAAGGGGTGCAGGAAGGAATAGGGGGTGGTGTTGTTCTTAGATTGTCCGGACCGGGGGTTAAAGGTGAAAGACTGATCAGCCTCTTTGGTCTGCCACCGCAGGAGTTCCTAACTCTGTCTCAAGTAAATCACCTTTTCCCCTTGGGAATAGACTGCTTTTTTGTTGATAAAAAGGGAATGCTCGTAGGCATTCCCAGGTCTGTAAAGGTGGAGGTGTTATAAAATGGGTTACGTAGCGGTTAGAGGTGGTGAAAAAGCCATAGAATACGCCTGTAAGCTTTTAGAGTATCAAAGGCTTAAGGGAAAGTCAAAACTGCTATCCGTTGATCAGATAGCTGAACAGCTTTACTTCTTGGTTGATAGGGTTATGTCTGAAGGGTCCCTTTACGCTCCAAAGCTCGCTGCCTTAGCCATCAAGCAGGCGGCGGGAGATCTCCTTGAAGCCTCTTTTATTCTGAGAGCCAGCAGAAACACTCTTCCCAGTTTAGGATACTCCCTACCCATCAAGACGAACAAAATGAGGATAATAAGGAGAATTTCCGCAGCTTTTAAAGACATTCCTGGGGGACAGATTTTGGGACCCACCTCAGACTACTGCCTTAGACTGTTTAGATTTGAGCTTTTGGAAGAAAACGAAGATAAAAGAAAAAAGTTTATGAAGGAACTTTTAGGTGAATTGGGAGAAGAAGATCTACCTGTCGAGTTTCCCAAGATTGTAGAAATTCTCAGAAAAGAAGGGCTTGTGGTAGAAGCACCCTCTCATCAATCTACAGAGTTTGTGGATATTACGAAAGAGGCAGTAAGTAGCTTTCCCCCTCCAAGAAGTGCCCTTTTGCAAGCTATGGCCAGAGCAGAAACGGGAGGACTTTTGCTTCTTGCTTACTCCAACATGAGGGGCTACGGAGACATACATCCTACCGTAGCAGAGCTAAGGGTGGGCTATGCGCCAGTGACCGTGCTTCACCCTTACACAGGAGAGGAAATATACGTAGGAGAAGTAAAGATTACAGAGGTAGAGTTGGTAGCTAAGATAGAGAGCCAAGAGGGTATGCCTAAGTTCTCTTTGGGATACGGTGCGTGCTTTGGACACAATGAAACTAAGGCTATATGCATGGCGGTTTTGGATAAGGCTATGCAAACGCAAGAGCCAAAGAATCCCTCTGAAGACAGCGAGTTTGTATTCTATCACATAGACAGCATTGATTCTATGGGCTTTGCCAATCACTACAAGCTTCCTCACTACGTAACTTTTCAATCCGATTTGGACAGGCTAAGGAAGATACAAAGTCAGTTTACGGGAGTTAAAAATGAAGCTTAACTACAACTTTGCCTTTTTGGACGAAACCACCAAAAGAGAAATAAGGCGAACTATTCTAAAAGCCATAGCCATACCGGGCTACCAGGTTCCCTTTGCGTCAAGGGAGCTTCCCATAGCCAAAGGTTGGGGTACAGGAGGTCTTCAGATAACCCTGTCTATCATCGGTCCTGACGATGTGCTAAAGGTCATAGACCAAGGCTGTGATTACAGTGTAAATGCGGTAAATATTAGAAAGTTTATCAAGGCTATGACCGGTGTAGAGACGACTACGGATACCACAAAGGCAACGATCATTCAGACCAGACACAGAATCCCGGAGGAACCTTTACGACAAGACCAAATCCTCGTTCTTCAGGTGCCCTATCCAGAGCCCCTAAGGCTTGTTGAGCCAAGCGAAGAGGAAACCAGAAGAATGCACGCGGAAATGGACTACGGAAAGATGTATCTTTACCTTTACGAGGATATTCTAAGATACGGAGAGATAACCATAGGTGCCAGGTATCCAGTGCTGGTAAATAAACGATACATCATGGATCCAACTCCTATACCCAGGTGGGACGTGCCAAAGCTCAATATGGCAGACAACCTCTTCCTCTTTGGAGCAGGAAGAGAGAAGAAAATATACGCGGTACCCCCATACACAACAGTTGAACCTCTGGAGTTTGAAGACTTCAAATTCAGAGTGGAAGACTTTAGTGGCAAAGCTTGTTACAAGTGTGGTGCGACGGATACCTTCTTGGACGAGATCGTGGAAGATGGCACTGGAAGAAGGCTTTATGCCTGCTCAGACACAAGCTACTGTGAAAAAAGAATGGAGGCTATCAGACATGCGCGTAGTTCTAAGGGTTTCTAATCTGACTAAAATTCACGGTAGAGGCTGTTCAGAGTGTCTTTCCCTTACTGGACCAGAGCACGAAACAAACGTTTGCAGAAAATGTGGCTCTGTAGTTGCCTGCGCCGATGTGTCCTTTGAGCTCTACGAAGGAGAGGTTTTGGGCATTTTGGGAGAAAGCGGTTCCGGAAAAAGCACAGTGATAAAGCTTCTAAACTTTGAAATGGAGCCAACCTTTGGAGAGGTTTATCTTTACGATGTTAGAGGGGCGGAGTGGGTAAATGGTAAGAACCTCTTCTCTCTGAACTCCTACCAAAAAAGGATGCTAAAAAACACGGTCATAAGCGTGGTCTATCAAAATCCATTGCTTGGTCTAAATGCAAACGTAAGCGCCGCGGGAAATGTAGCGGAAAGGCTGCTCGTCTCAGGTTGGAGAAATTACGGCTTCATAAACACCAGAGTTGAATCCCTTTTGGAAAAGATGGAGTTTCCAATTCAAAGGATGAAGGACCTTCCTAAGAGCTTAAGCGGGGGAATGCAACAGAGGGTGCAGATAGCAAAAGCTCTCGCCAACGAGCCTTCTATCCTTCTTCTAGACGAGCCAACCACTGGCTTGGACCTTTCTGTGCAAGCAAGGGTCCTTGACCTGATAAGAAAGCTCCACCGAGAGCTAAACCTTTCAATGATCTTTGTTTCTCACGACTTGAGGGTGATAAACCTTTTGGCGGATAGAGTTATTGTTATGAAGCTTGGGAGAATCGTGGAGATGGGGCTCACAGACCAAATACTCAACGACCCTCAGCACGAATATACACAACTTCTAGTATCATCTCAACTTTAGAGGGGAAAGATGCTTCTGAAGGTAGAGAACTTATCAAAAAACTTTGAGCTTAAGGTAGGTCAAAGAAAGACAATAGAGAGCATCAACGGAATAAGCTTTGAGTTGGAAGAAGGGGAGTTTTTGGCTCTTTACGGACCAAGTGGGGCGGGCAAAAGCACCATCCTAAAGTGTATATATCGCACTTATATACCAACAGAGGGTCATATTCTTTACAACTCTTACAAATACGGATTGGTTGCTTTAGAAAGGGCTCCCGACTGGCAAATAATAGAACTAAGAAGGAGAGAGATAGGATACGTCTCCCAGTTTTTCAGCGTTATTCCCAGGGTGTCTGCAGTGGATATAGTGGCGGAACCTCTTGTTAGATACTTTGGGTTGGATGAAAAGGAAGCAAGAGAGATGGCAGGATGGCTCTTAAGAAGGCTTGGCATACCATCCAATCTGCTTGATGCCTATCCATCTACCTTTAGCGGTGGAGAACAGCAGAAGGTAAACATCGCCAGAGCTATAATATGGAAGCCAAGACTTCTGCTTCTTGACGAGCCTACCGCTTCTTTGGACGATAAATCCGCAAGGATAGTGCTGGAAATTCTAAAGGAGCTAAAGGAGGAGGGAGTGGGAATGATAGGTATATTCCACAACAAAGATCACCTGAAAGCGATCGCAGATAGAATCTTGGAGGTGAGAAAACATGCGCGAGTTTTTGATTGAAAGGGCAAAGGTTGTTACTCCTTTTGGTATTTTGGAACAAGGATACGTGCTTGTGGGTGAAGGAAAGATTTTGGAGGTAGGAGAGGGTCAGCCAAAATACAGGGTAAAAAAGATAAATGCAGAAGATATGTTCCTCTTACCTGGACTTATAGACACTCACAGCGATGCCATAGAGAAGGAAGTAGAGCCAAGGCCAAACACCTTTTTCCCCTTTGAATTGGCTATCTTGGAGTTGGATAGAAAGTTGGCCCTTTGGGGCATAACTACGGTTTTTCATGCCATCTCCTTTGCGGACAAAGAGCTTGGTTTAAGAAGCAATCAACTTGCACAAAAGTTAACGGAAAGCATCCTTAAACTAAGCCCAAAACTCCTGACAAATAACAGGATTCACGCAAGGCTTGAAATAACCAATTTGAAAGGCATGGAATATCTAAGCAAACTAATACAAGAACGTGCCATAGACGCTTTGTCCATCATGGATCACACACCAGGACAGGGACAGTTTAAAGAAGAAAGGGCTTATAGAGAGTATTTAGAAAAAACCTATAAGATGGATTCAGAAAGCGTGAGCACTCTTCTAAAAGAAAAGCTATCTTTCAGAGAAAAAGCTATGAAAGAGATTGACCAATTTCTTAGGAACTGTAAAGAAGAGGGGATAACTCTGATTTCTCACGATGATGACAGCGAAGAGAAGGTTAGGTGGGTCTACGAAAGAGGTATTACTGTATCAGAGTTTCCCACGACCATAGAAGCGGCAAAAACAGCCAAAGAGCTTGGAATGAACGTATGCGTGGGGTCTCCCAACGTGGTAAGAGGTTCGTCCCACTACGGAAACCTAAGCGCGAGGGAGCTTATCAAACTTGGCTACGCTAACATCCTATGCTCAGACTACAAACCATCGACACTGATTCAAGCAATATTCAAGCTTAGCGCGGAGGGCATACTCTCTCTTCACGAGGCGGTAAAGCTGGCAACGCTTAATCCCGCAAAGGCGATGAACCTGAACACTAAGGGAAGTATTGAGGAAGGTAAGGCCGCAGACCTGATTTTGGTAGATTGGGATGATGGCTTTGCAAAGGTTGCTATGACAATCAGAGATGGAAGGATTATATATTCGGACAGGCTATATTGATGAGAACTTTTCTTAATAACACTGTGCATGTCTTCGTTCATGATCCGTTAGACCCTAAGGTTTTTAAAATTTTCCCTTGGTTGTTCAAGTAGCTTATTATATATTTTAGATAGAATGTTTCCACAGTCAGAAAGCATAACACTATGTGAGAGAGTTACGATGAAAAGACCTATAATGCTCATAGATGTGGATAGGTGTATAGGATGTCTTTCTTGCGAGGTAGCTTGTGTCCAAGAGAAGGGTTTAGAAGTGCTTGGCATAAGGCCTATGAGAGTCTTTAGAGTGGAGGGTGTGGATGAACAGCCTTCTGCTTACTTTTTGCCCATGAACTGCTTTCACTGTGAACCTGCGCCCTGTGTATCTGCCTGTCCCACATCCGCTATGAGAAAAAGACAGGACGGCATAGTCTACGTTGAAGAGCTAAGATGCATAGGCTGCAAGGCGTGCATAATAGCCTGTCCATACGGAGCTATAAGTTTCAATCCTAACACCATGAAGGTTGAAAAGTGCGATTACTGCTACAAGAGGGTAGATAGAGGTCTTCTTCCTTCCTGCGTGTCCAAGTGCGTCACCAACTGTCTGTACTTTGTTGAGCTGGAAGATGTGCCGAAGGATAGACATAAGGCGATAAGAACCATTGATAGGTCTTTCAAAAAACTCTTCTTATATGATAAAGATACATTGCAATCTGAGGGAAGCTAAATTATCTTTAATATTCAAGAGGTGTAAGCTATGTTTGAAAAGTTTACGGAAAAGGCAAGACAAGTTATTCTTCAGGCAAGAGAGGAAGCATTGGAGCTGGGTCATACATACTTAGGTAGCGAGCACATACTCTTAGCTCTTATAAAGGACGAAGATCTACCCACTCTAATACTTTCTAAGTTTGGTTTGACTGCTGAAAAAGTGCGTCGTGCCTTGCTTGGTCAGATAACAAAAGGTAGCCATTCGGGAGAGATCCTTTTTGCCCCCGATGCAAAGAGAGTTTTGGAGTTTGCGGTGGAAGAAGCGCGCATACTCCACCACCAGTTTGTGGGTCCAGAGCACTTACTTATAGGCGTTGTCAGAGAAAAGACTGGTCTTGGTGGTAGGATTCTGAGGGGTTTTGGATTGGACGAGTATTCGGTAAGAAGGGAAGTGCTTCAGTTCCTTGGAGAGCTACCACCCCAGGAAACTACAAAGTATGCACCCACTCCAAACTTGGATAGGTTCTCAAGGGACCTAACCCAGATGGCAAGGGAAGGAAAACTCGACCCAGTTATAGGAAGGGAAAGAGAAATAGAAAGGGTAATTCAAATACTTGTCAGAAGGCGCAAGAACAATCCCGTTCTCCTAGGAGACCCAGGAGTCGGAAAGACTGCCATAGTGGAAGGTTTGGCTCAGAGAATAGCAAACAAAGAGGTGCCAGAACCTTTGCTAAACAAAAGGGTTGTGGCTCTGGACCTAGCAGCGCTAGTGGCAGGCACCAAATACAGAGGGCAGTTTGAAGAGCGTTTAAAAAATATTCTCAAAGAGCTTGAAAAGGCACCAAACGTAATACTCTTCATAGATGAGATCCACACTATAGTAGGTGCTGGTTCCGCTGAAGGATCCATAGACGCATCCAACATGCTAAAGCCTGCATTGGCAAGGGGTGAAATACAAGTTATAGGTGCTACAACCATAGACGAATACAGAAAATACATAGAAAAAGACGGGGCTTTGGAAAGAAGATTCCAACCAGTTTTAGTAGAAGAACCTAACCAAGAAGATACTATAAGAATTCTTTACGGTCTTAAGAGCAAGTTTGAAGAGTTCCATAACGTAGAATACACACCAGAATCTATAGAAAAGGCGGTGCAACTATCCGAAAGATACATAACGGACAGACATTTGCCGGACAAAGCTATAGACGTCTTGGATGAGGCTGGTTCTTTGGTAAAGTTAAGGGTGTATCAACTATCACCAGAACTCAAAGAATTGGAAGAGAAAATAAAAGAGATAGAGGCTAAGAAAGATTCTGCAGTGGCGGAACAAGATTACGAAAAGGCTGCAAAGCTTAGAGACGAAGAGCTAAGACTAAGAGCAAAGTTTGAAAACATGAAAATGAAGTGGAAGCAGGAAATCATGAAGAAAAGGCCAAAGGTTACAGAGGAAGACGTAGCTGAAGTAGTTGCAAGATGGACGGGCATCCCAGTCAAAAGAGTGCACGAGAGCGATACTCAAAAGCTATTACACATAGAAGATGAATTAATGAAAAGGGTAGTGGGACAGGATGAAGCTATAAAGGTTATTGCAAGGGCAATAAGAAGGTCAAGGGTAGGACTAAAGGGCAGACACAGACCAATAGGAGTTTTCCTCTTCTTAGGACCAACTGGTGTAGGCAAAACAGAAACTGCAAAGGCTTTGGCTGAATACCTCTTTGGCACAGAAGAGGCACTAATAAGGTTTGACATGTCCGAGTATATGGAAAAGCACACAGTCTCTAGACTTGTGGGTGCACCACCTGGATACGTGGGATACGAAGAAGGCGGACAGCTCACAGAAAAAGTAAGAAGGAGACCGTACTCTGTCCTGCTCTTTGACGAGATAGAAAAGGCTCATCCAGATGTGTTCAACATATTCCTGCAAATATTTGATGACGGAAGGCTAACAGACGCTATGGGTAGAACGGTAGATTTTTCCAACACAATCATAATCATGACATCCAACCTCGGAGCAAGGCTCATAGTTCACGGTGGAAAGATGGGCTTTGAGCAGAAGTTCGGCGTCATAGACTTTGAACAGATGAAGAAGAACGTAATGGAGCAAGTCAAAAGATCGTTCAATCCGGAATTTCTAAATCGTTTGGATGAAATCGTAGTTTACAGAGCATTAGAGAAAGAAGACATACTGAAAATACTTGACATACAAATTGCAGAAATAAACAAAAGTCTTACCGATTGGAACTTAAAGGTAAAACTACACAAAAGCTTTTCTGAGTGGTTGGTGGAAAGGGAGTACAAGCCTGAGTATGGAGCAAGGAGTATAAAAAGAGCTCTTCAGAAGCACGTGGAGGACCTGCTGGCAGAAGAGCTTTTAAAGGGCACATTCCAAGACGTAGACACGGTAGAAATTAGGGTAAAGGACGACAAACCATACTTAAAACCTATCAAGAAGAGAGAAAAGCTGGAAGCGGTTTTCAGGCAAGAGAGTGAGTGAGGTTTTTGAGGGGGAACGCCTTTGATACTCCCCCTCTGCTACTAACACCTATGATTTTATCTGCATAAGATGCCAAGACTTCTCTGAGTGTTACCACTATAAACTGGGCTGATCTCGATTTTTCTTTTATCAGCTCGCTCACAAGCCTTGCATTGGCTTCGTCAAGGTGCGCGTCCACTTCGTCAAAGTAATAAAAAATTGAAGGTTTATACTCCTGTAAGGCAAAGATCAAAGATAGAGCTGCAAGAGTTTTTTCTCCTCCTGAGATTGCCTCTAAATACTGCACTTCCTTTCCCCTCGGCTTTACTACCAGGTTTATGCCCCCATCAAAAGGATTCTCCGGCTTTTCAAGTTCCATCTGAGCTTTACCGCCAGGAGAGAGCCTTGCAAAGATCTTTTTAAAGCTGGCGTTTATCTGCTCGTAGGCCTTGATAAAGGCGTTTAGTTTCTTTGCCTCTATCTCTTCTATCAGCTCCTTTATTGCCTTTCTTTCCTCTAAAAGTTTTCTGTCTCTTTCTACATAATCCTTATGTCTTTGGCTAAACTCCTCATAATCTTCCATAGCCTTAAAGTTTATGCTTCCGAGCAGGTTTATTTCCCTCTCAACTTTTGCAAGCTCATCCTTCAGGCGCGTGTAGCTTTCCTGAACCTCCGCTATAGGCTTTTCCTCCCCTAATTCTCTGATTTTCTCTAATAAAAACTCCTCTTTATCCCTTAGCTTTGCCAGTTCCCTCTCTATCCCAATCCTTTCCTCCAGCCTAACATCAATAAGCATTCTTTTCTGACCTAGCAGAGCTGTAATGTGTCTTATGCTTTCTTCCAAAGAATCTACTTTTTTGTAGAGTTCATAAGCTTGAAGATTTACACTCTTTAACTCTTCCTCAACTTTTTCTTTTTCTTGATTTAGTTCCTGGATTCTCCGGTTAATCTCTTCTATACTTTGCTGAATGTCCTCCAACTGTGCCTTTTTCTGCTTTATTTCTTGAAGAATGTTTTGTTTGTTTTGTTGAGTTTCTTGAAGTTTCAGTCTAAGGTTAAAAACCTCTTCCCTTTTCCTTTCTAAAAGTCTTCTATACTTATCAGCTTTTTCTCTAAGTTCTTCCAGACCAGATTCTTTGGCTATTTTAAGAAGGGACGAGTATCTAAACCTTAGATTTTCAAGCTTTTCCTCTTGGTAAAAAAGTTCTTCCTCAATCTCCCTTTTCTCCGCTAAAAGTTTTTCACTTTGCTGGGCTAAAACCTTTAGATATTCTTTTCCATTTCTTATTCGTTCTTCTAAGCTCTTTATCTTTTCAAAACTTTCCTTATCCCTTTGTTCTACTTCTTTTATCCTCCTTTCTAGTATTTTTACTACACCCTCCTTTTCAACAAGCTCATCTCTCAAGGATTTGTATTCTCTTTCATTCTCCGCTTCTTCTTGTTTTAGTCTATCCAAAATACCTTCTAGCTCTACTACCTTCTCTTGGTAAAAGCTTTTGCTGAGTGTGCCCTTTGACTCCAAATATCCTCCACTTATCACACCTGTCTTTTCAAAAAGCTCGCCGTCCAAGCTAACCATTCTGTAATTGCCTATACCTAAGGCCCTTGCCTTTTCAAAATCCTCCACTACTAACGTATCCCCAAAGACAAAACGGATGGCCTTTTCAAACTTCTTATCGTATTCAAGAAGGTTGATCACAAAGTCAACGTATCCTTTTATACGCGGATAAGGTGGAAGAGGGAAGTCTTTTATGTGGCTTAGTGGTATAAAACTCATCCTACCAGCCTTTATCTCTTTAAGCCTGTGAATGCACCTTTGTGCTACCTCATCGTTTTCCACTACCACATAAGAGAGCCTTTGCCCCCCTGCTACTTCCACAGCCTTTAAATACTCGTAATCTTTTACCCTTATTAGGTCCGCCACCCTCCCATAAACCCCATGTATATCCTCAAAAGGAAGATGAGCATAATCTGCTTCTCTTAACTTTGACTTAAGAACAGCCAACTCTTGAAGTATTTCCTCCCTCTCCATCCTTAACTTCTTAAGCTTGTCTTCCAGCTCTTGTATCTTTGATTTTATTTTTCTTTGGGCAATCTCTTCCTCTTTCAGCATCTTTTGATAGTTCTCTTTCTTTAGAGCTTCCTCTCCTAAGGCGCTTTTTAGATTGCTTAGTTCATTTTCTAAATTCTTTGTTTCCTCTTTTACCTTCTCCTGCTTTAGCTCCAATTCTTTAAGTTTTAGCTCCAAGTTTGATATCTGACTTTTCTTTTCTTGAACAGATTTCAATAGCGCATTAAGCTTTTCCTCCGTTTGGTGGATTTCTTCAAAGGATGCCTTCATATCTCTCTCTTTTTCTTTTAAACTCTCAATTACCCGCTCAAATTCTATTTGTAACTTGCTAATTTCTTCCTCCTTTTCTTTGAGCAAATCCTCCAGATGTTTCTCTTCCATCATCAAGCTTTCCATATCCCTCTCCAAATGCATTATCCTTTTTTCCAAGTTTTGCCCTTCACTGTATAATCTTTCAAGATCTTTATAACTGTTTTGTGTTTCCTTATCTATCATCTCCAATCTTTCGCTCAACCTTCCAGTTTTTTCTCTGAAAGGTAGAAGGATCTCCTTCACCTGAGAGAGCTCCTTTTCCAAAAATTTTGCCTGTTCCTGTAGTTCCTCACTGGATTTTTTCAAGTTTATTAACTCTTCCTCTAATAAAAATAGCTTTTGTTCTACGCTGTGCCTTTCATCAGCTGTCTTTAAAAAATCTTTTGAGTAAAGCTTTAGCTCCAAAACTCTTTTTCTTTCAGATAATTCCCTGTAAAGTTTTATCTTTTCAACCTCCGCCTTTAGCTTTTCCATCTGAACTTCCATCTCGTCTATCAAAAGTCTGAGTTCTCTGTGCTTTAACTCCACCTCTCCCAACTGGGCAAGGGCCTTTTGCTTTTTCTCTTCATACTCGCCTATTCCTGCCACTTCCTCAATGAGCTTTCTCCTCTCCACAGGTGTCATCTTAAGAAACCTAACTATATCTCCCTGAAGGACCACGTTATATCCGTTCTCGTATATGCCAGCTTTTGAAAGAAACTCGCTCAGTTCCCTTTCCCTTACAATCTGACCATTCAATCTAAAAACACTCCTTCCGTCCTGATAAACTTTCCTGGATAGGATTACGTCCTCCTCTGGTATGGGAAAGGCCCCAAAGTTCTTAAAATGCACTTCCACATAAGCGTAGTCTGCTTTATCCCCGTCTTTACTGAATATTAGATAGGATAAGTTTTTTGCCCTCAAAGCCTTTGAAGTGGCTATACCCAAGGCAAAGGAAATGGCATCCCCTATGTTTGATTTACCCGAACCGTTGGGACCAACTACAGCTATAAAACCTTCTCCCAGGGGAATTTCCACCCTTTCCTTTCCATAAGATTTGAAGCCTTCTATAACTATCTTGTTTATGTATCCCTTCACCTAAGATATAATTATACGAACTTGGTGGAAAAAAAAATATTTCTGTGGAAGAGAGAGCTAGAAGAAAAGCTTAGAAGTTTTTTAAATTCCTTTGAGCCTAAAATACTTCAGGAAGCTGTGTCCTACTATCCCCTTCAGGAAGGAAAGAGGATTAGACCTTTACTGTTGTGCGCAGTTTCCTCAGCTTATGGTGGAAACCTGCAAGATGCCATCGTCGTTGGATGCGCCATTGAGCTTATTCATAACTACTCTTTGATTCATGATGACCTTCCTGCACTGGACAACGATTATTACAGAAGGGGAAAACCTGCGTGCCATGTGGTCTATGGAGAGGATATAGCCCTTTTGGCAGGGGATGCGCTCCTGACTTTAGCCTTTGAAATACTCTCGGATGTAAAGAACTTCAGAACTTTAAATTCGGATAGGTTACTTCTGATCATAAACATCATCAGCAAGAAAGCAGGTGTAAAGGGAATGGTAGGTGGGCAGGTAATGGACATAAGGAAATTGGGAGATCAAAAGGAGATAACTCTCAAAAAAACTGCTCAGCTCTTTTCAGCTTGCTTTTTAGCAGGTGGTATAATAGCAGGTAAAGAGGATTTGCTTTCCAAGCTTGAGGATGCGGGACTGAGTTTTGGAATACTTTTTCAGATGTGTGACGACTACAAAGACAAGGACGGCTTTTACTTCCAGCTTGGCGAGCAACTGAAAAATGAGATAAACGCGAAAAAAGAAGAAGTCATATCAAAGCTCAAATTCTTAAACCTCTGGACGGAGGAGATGGAATACATTCTAAACTCTTTCGTATGATACCTAGAAGAATTTTTCTCATTGGTTTTATGTGCAGTGGAAAGAGCACGGTAGGAAGGATTTTAGCTAAAAGACTATCCTATTCTTTTGTAGACTTAGATGAATTTATAGAGCAAAGGGAGGGAAAGAGTATACAAGAGATATTCTCAAACTACGGAGAAGAGTACTTCAGAAGGATGGAGCTTGAGGTTTTGGATTTGTTCTTAAACGAAGATAGAGTGGTGGTAAGCACAGGGGGAGGGCTGGGTGCCAACGGAGATGCTTTAAACAGGATGAAGTTGGTGGGTTTTGTGGTCTGGTTGGATATAGATTTTGAAACCTTTTTGAAAAGGTGTTCCAACTCAGAGGGAAGACCCCTTTTAAAAAAAGGCTTAGATTATGTCAAAGAGCTTATGGAAAGGAGAAAGGAAGTTTACAGCTTAGCACACCTTAGGGTAGATGGCAGGAAAAGCCCTGAAGACTTAACGGATTATATACTACAAGAGCTAATGCTCGCTTATAAGTAAGAGTTTTACCTTAGCTTTAGTGTGGCAACTGCTAATACACTCAAAAGTATGGATACTATCCATAGTCTAACCACTATCTTAGGCTCCGGAATACCAGATAGTTCTAAATGGTGATGAAAGGGAGCCATTTTGAAAAGCCTCTTCCCTTTTGTTACCTTAAAGTATGTCACTTGAAGTATGACGCTTAAAGTTTCAAAAACAAACACGCCCCCCGCTATTGGAAGCACTAGCTCTGCTTTAGCAATCAGGGCAATAAGAGCCAAACCTGCACCAAGGGATAAAGATCCCACATCCCCCATAAACATCTGAGCTGGGTAAGCGTTAAACCACAGAAAACCAAGACCAGCCCCAATTATGGCAAAACACAAAACGGTTAAGTCCCCAGCATAGGGCACATAAGGTATGTTCAGATACTTGGCTATGCTCACGTGTCCCACGGCATAAGCTATTATGCCAAGAGATGCAGCTGTTGTCATCACTGGACCAACAGCCAAACCATCCAAACCGTCTGTTAGGTTCACCGCGTTAGATGTAGCTACTATAACCAAGACCGCAAAGGGTATGTAAAAAAGGCCAAGGTCTATCTGAAGGTTCTTAAAAAGGGGAAAGTATATTTTTGTGCCCACGTCGGTAAAGTGGTATATAGCTAATGCAGTAATCGTTGCTACAAAAACCTGAGCAGAAAACTTAGCCTTTGCAGATATACCCTTTTTGTTCCTTAGCTTTGTATAATCATCCCACAGTCCTATAAGTCCAAACCCGAGTATGCAAAAAGATATGATCCAAAAATAGGTTAAATCCAACCTCATAAGTAGAAGGGAAGAGAAAAGCACGGATATAAGTATTACAAGCCCACCCATTGTAGGAATTAACCTTTTTGCTACGTGCCCCTCTGGTGTGTATTCTCTAACGTATCCCTTAAATAGCCTTTGGATCGTTTTCATCTTCTTTAAAAAAACAGGAGATAAAAGCAAGGTTAGTAAAAAGGCTATCATAACAGCAAGGAAAGACCTAAAGGTTATGTATTTGAATACATTAAAGCCAAAGAAAAGATCTTTTAGGTAAAAGGACAGATGATAGAGCATTTCAACACCTGTTCCTGCTCAAAAGTCTGTCTAATATAATGGCGCAAGCGTTTCTTACAGACAGATGGTTCCAGTCCCCAGCACCGTATACAGGCTCAAGAATGTAGTCAAAGGTTCGCATAAGGTCTGGCGGTATGCCATAACCTGTCCCAAAGACTATAAGAAAATCCCTTTCCCTCTTTTCTATTTCCTTTCTCAAAAAATCATAGCTCACAGTGTTTGAATAGTTTCTTGCGTCTGTGCCAACTACTATGGGCTTTCTTCCACGAAGGCTTTGAACGTCTTCTAAAACCTCTTCAAAGGTATATACGAGTTTTACCAATTTTACCGTTTCTGCCCTTGTGGGATTTGTCTTTAAACCTTCTTCTGAAGACCAGTATTCTATCTGTTTTTTTATCACAGCCCTCTGGGCATCCACTGGATGAACGATGTAATAGGTATTTATCTCGTAAGCTCTGGCAGGTCTGGCTATGTCGTGCAAGTCCATAGTAGTAAAGGAAGTTATTATAGTTTTCCCATCCCTGTCCATAGCTGGAAAGTGCAGTAAGGCAATAAATACATTATCGTTAATCATTTACATTATTTTAATCACTTCCTTAACTTTGCCAAAAGTCTCTCCCAAAAACTTTCCTTTGAAGTTCTTTGAATTAGGTATAAACTGGTTAAAATTTGGGTAAGATCCTCCATCAAGTTGTTATCAAGGGGGTTTTGGCTAATTATTCTTTTTATCAAATTAGGGTAATATCTTATACTACCTGCATACTTAGGCTCCCCAGTTGTGTATCTTTCACACACTACTTTTATACTTTCATAAACCTTTTTCCCTTCGTATTCGTTGGAGACTTTGTTTACAACAAGGAAAAATTCTTTAAGACCTTCGCTTGAGTTCATAACTTTAACCAATCCATAAGCATCTGCTATAGCAGTAGGTTCTGGAGTGGTTATAACTATAGGTATTTGAGATGAAGAAACTATTGCCAGTGTGTCTGAATGAATACCTGGCGGTGTATCAAAGATAACCCAGTCATACCTACCTTCTGAAAATTCTTGAAGTCTAAACAAAAGTGTCTTTAGTTTACCAAAAGACATGTTTACCAATTCTCTTATACCACTACCGCTTGATATAAAATCAAAACCATCCTCTATAGGTACAACTATATCCTCAATACCAGCATCTCCAGAAAAGAAATGGTATAGGTTTTTTGGTGGGGTTATTCCTAACATAAGGTGAATATTGCTTAGCCCAAGATCTCCATCTATGAGAAGGACCCTTTTACCGTTGGAATATAGTATCCTACCCATGTTTATAGTGATGATTGTCTTTCCAACACCACCTTTCCCGCTTGCCACAGATATATAACCTGTAGACCTTTCTTTACCCTCCAATATCTTTAGTGAAAGTGCTTGTTTTTCCATCATTCTTCCACCTTTAAAAATAATCCCGCTATGTAATTGTAATCCGCCATAACTATGTCATTAGGAACCCTCTGACCTGTTGTAAAACAGAGTATGGGAAGTTTTGTACGGTATACAAGATTCAAAACATATCCGTAATAAACTGTCTCATCCATCTTTGTGAATATTAAACCGTTTATGGGTAAAACACTAAACCTTTCTATGGCTTCTGCCATAACCCTTTCGTCCATATTTGCACTTAATGTGAAATAAATTTCTAGAGCAGGGAGTTTATTAAAAAAGGGTATAAGCTCTTTGACCCTCAAATTATCATAGTGGCTCCTGCCAGCCGTATCTACAAGAATGATATCTAAGGAAGAAAGCTCCTCTATACATTCTCTAAACTTCTGTGGTGTGTCTGCGGTTCTAAAGGGCAGTTCCATTATACTTGTAAAGGCCATTAGCTGTTGAACCGCACCAACTCTATAACTGTCTATGGTTATAACACCAACTTTTTTGCCAAGTTCTTTTATGATATACGCCAGCTTTGCTACCGTGGTAGTTTTACCTACACCGGTAGGTCCTACAAGTGCGATGATTTTAAAATCTGTCAAATTTTCCTTAAAATCCCTAAGTGTAGGTATGGTGTTTTCAAGACCCATTTTCAGAGACTCAAAGGTTTCTCCCTTAAGGTCAAGCTTTTTTAGCTCGTAATCATAACCGCAAGAGGCATCGATTATAGCCTTAGCTACATCCTTATTCATACCCTTATTTATAAGTTTGTTCATAAGATTAAGGGCTCTAAGAGAGTATTCGCTCTCTATGGGTTTTATATCTTCGTTTGATTCTGCTCTTTGTTTTTTTACCAGTTCTATTACTTCCCTTAAACTCTCTTTAAGTTTGCTTATTTCTTCGTAAACATGCTCATGTCCCATTAAGTGAGAAGGAAAATCCTCTCTATCTGGTATGCCTATAGTAACTTCTAGTTGAGAACGATAAGGATAGGGCAAGAAGGGTATCAGTCTTTTCTTTACAATCTTTGTGGAGAGTATGGTTGCTTCTTGTCCGTATAAGCTTCTTACCTCCTCCACAGCCTCCTGAAGAGAATTAACCAACAATTTTTTAATCTTCATCCACCGCTCCTAATACTTTTAAGTTCACTTGCCTATCAAGTTCATTATACGATAGTACAGCTAATTGAGGAAGATAGGCTTCAAAAACCCTTTTTATGTGCCTTCTTAAGTTTGAACCAGTTATAAGAATGGGCTTAGCTTGATACTGGACAAACTTTGAAATTTCAGAGCTGATTTTTGGATATACCTTATTTATAAGAACGTCAAGGAATTCTTCTTCTCTACCTTCTTGTAAGTAAGCGCTTAGCTTAGCTTCCAACCTTGGAGCAATCACAATGGCATACAGAGTTTTATCCGTTAGGTATAATCTTGTTATCCTTTTTGAAAGCCTTTGTCTTACATACTCCGTTAGTATGTCCACATCTTTTGTTTGTTCTACATAATCTGCCAAAGTTTCCACTATGGTAAGAAGGTCATTTATAGGTATGCCCTCTTTGAGCAAGTTTTGCAATACTCTGTGCAGTATGGATATTGGTATCACATCAGGTATGAGTCCTTGCATAGCTTTTGGATATTTTCTTATTAGGTTTTCCACCAAGTCCATAACCTCTCCTCTACCTAATATCTCATGTAGGTTTCTTTTTATCACTTCAGAGAGATGGGTTATTATTGCAGTGCTAACATCTACAACCATATAACCCAATCTCTGAGCCTTGTCCCTCTGGTCTTCTGTTATCCAGTAAGCTTTTAAGTTAAAGGCAGGATCTTGAGTTTCAATACCTTCTATTGGACCCTTAGTACTACCCAAATCTATCGCCAAATATCTGTTTGGCACTATTTCATAACTGCCTACTTCCATACCTCTTATAAGTATCCTATACTGATATGGTTTTAATCTTAGATTGTCTCTTATGTGTACCAAAGGCACTATCACTCCAAACTCTTGGGCTATTTGCCTCCTCATTGACTTAATTCTTTCTGGTATGTCCCCTCCCTGAGCTTCATCTACTAAAGGAACTAACCCATAACCTATTTCAAAGGCCATTAACTCTGGCTGTGTTATTAGCTCCTCTTCTGTCTTTTCCGCCGGTTTTTTCTGCTCTACAAAGAGTTTTTCCAACTCTTTTAATTCCCGTTCTTTAAGGCTTCTTTTTAGAAGATAATATAAACCTCCCAGTATGCCAGCCATAAAAAAGAATGGTATCTTTGGAAAACCTGGAATAAGACCTATAAATGCCAAAAGGGCTGAAGAAAATAGGAATACTCTCGGTTCCTTAGAGAACTCTTCAAGAAAAACTCTCCCAAGCTGATCCTTGGAAGAGGATTTTGTCACCACTATACCAGCAGCAGTAGAAAGCATAAGAGCTGGTATTTGACTTGCTAAACCTTCTCCAACGGTAAGCAGTGTGTATGTGGCTATTGCCTCCGAGAAAGGCATTCCTTTTATCACTATACCCACGATCAACCCACCTACCAAACTCAGAAAGAGTATTATTAAAGCCGCAATGGCATCTCCTCTTATAAACTTGCTTGCGCCATCCATGGAACCATAGAAGGATGCTTCCTGTTCTAACTGTGCTCTTCTTCTGCGCGCTTCCTCTTCTGTGATAAGCCCAGCGTTGAGGTCCGCGTCTATACTCATCTGCTTACCTGGCATTGCATCAAGGGTAAACCTTGCTGCTACTTCGGACACCCTTTCCGCACCTCTTGTTATAACAACAAAGTTTATGACTATAAAAATGAAAAAGACCACCAATCCAACTACCACATTCCCACCCACCACAAATTTACCGAAACCTTCTATTACGTGCCCCGCAGCAGCTGTACCTTCGTGTCCATATAGAAGTATACGCCTTGCAGCCGCTATGTTTAAGGATAATCTCAGTAAAGTTCCCAAAAGTAGAATAGATGGAAAGGCAGAAAGCTCTAAGGGTTCTTTTATAAAAGTGGTAAGGATAAGTACAGTTAAGGATAGTGTTATGCTAAGCGTCAGAAGTATATCAAGCAGTAGGGCTGGGACGGGTAAAACTATTGCGGTCAGTATGACCACAAAGGCTAATACTATCCAACCCTGGGTTAGGTTCATGATAAAATTTTAAGACCTGTTATGCACATACAAGTCATAAAGGGTAGCCTGCTTGAAGTTGATGCGGATGTTATAGTCAATCCTGCCAACTCTCTTGGATTGATGGGTGGTGGAGTGGCTGGTGTGATAAAAAGGTTTGGGGGTAAAGAGATAGAAGAAGAGGCCGTTAGAAAGGCTCCCATTGAAGTTGGTAATGCAATACTAACATCTGCAGGTAGTCTGAAATTCAAGGGGGTTATACATGCTCCGACGATGGAAGAACCTGCTATGGCTACAACGGAAGAAAAGGTAAGAAAAGCGGTCAGGGCGGCGCTTAAGCTGGCGGATGAGCTGGGTTTTGAAAGCTTGGCAATGCCTGGCATGGGCACAGGCGTAGGCAGATTACCCAAAGATATATCCGCAAGGGCTATGATAGAAGAGATTAAAGCCTTTAGTGCAAAGAATCTAAAAAAAGTAATACTCGTGGACTTGGACGAAAAAATGGTAAAGGCTTGGAGAGAAAACCTGTGAATGTTAATAGTCTCAGGAGGCTTTTTTGGTAAGCCCTGGAAACTCTACCAGTTTGAAATTATAGAGGTAAAGTTCTACAATTCCTTAAAAGAAATTCCAAAAGAAGACGGTTTTTTCGTATTTTCCTATGCGCTTTCTACCGAAACGCTGGGAGTAAAAGTCAGAAGTTCTGACCTTCCTAAAATAATCTTTGTAAAAACAGGAAACATTAAACAATTTGAGTTTTTCCGCAATCCAGTAAACCTGGAGCTTCTGAGCTTTTCTTTGGACAAAGAAGAATACATAAAAAGGGTAAAAGAGATCAAAAAGAAGATAGAAGAGGGTACTATATACCAGATTAACCTCTCCACAAGGATAAACTTTTTTCTGAAGGGTGAGCCTTTAGATTTGTTCCTGAATTTTTTCCAGACGCAGATAACGCCTTACGCCTTTTTTTTAGATCTTGGAGATTTTTTCATAATCAGCGGTTCTATGGAGCTATTCCTTCAGAAAGTGGGGGATACGATCATAAGTAAGCCGATAAAGGGAACAGCTAAAGCTGAGGAAAAACTCAGAGAAAGTTCAAAAGACAGAGCAGAAAACTTGATGATATTGGATATGATGAGAAACGACCTTTCAAGAATAGCAAAGGTTGGAAGCGTAAAAGTAAAAGAGCTATTCAAAATAGAAAGATACTCTACTTTATTTCAGATGCATTCCACAGTGAGTGCCAAAACTGATGCGGAGCTTGAGGAAATTTTGCTAAACACCTTTCCTCCGGCGTCCGTAACAGGTGCGCCAAAGAAAAAGGCGGTGGAGATAATAGACCATTTGGAGCTTCATTCAAGAGATTACTACTGCGGATGTGCTGGCTTTAGATGGAAAGGCGACTTTACTCTAAGCGTGCTTATAAGAACAGCCTTTGGCAAAAAGGAAAAACTATCTTACTTTGCTGGCTCTGGCATTGTTTATGATTCACAAGAGGAAGAGGAGTGGAAAGAAACCCTTTCCAAAGTCCAAGCATTTTATTCTTTCTCTTCTTAATCTATATGTTTTCTTTCCTCTATTATTTTTATTAATATTAAAGAGACACCCTTAAAAGAACCAGAATTTCCCAAGTGTTTGATTTTCATAGACTTTCAGAAAAAATTTTCACACCCCATATCTAAAGTTGTTGATTTTCTAAGACATGCCAACCTTAAAAATGTTCAGAAAATTTCAATACTTAGGAACAATTTTCACAATTTCACAGTCCTGTCTGTAAGTTGCGTAAAAACCGAAACTTTTTTTCATAAAAAAACTACGGAAATTGTAGTAGTTAGAGGTAGAAATGTGAAATTCTCTAAAAACCGCATGAATACTTGCTTTTGCGATGTGAAAAAACTAATAAAAAAGTGTAGGAAATTCCCATACTTACGAGAGGGGTAAATTTTCTACTTTTGGAGTGTGAAATTGTGAAAAGAGGGTGTGAAATTCTGCCACAAAAAATGCTGGATATTCCAATACTTAGGGATAGGGTGTGAAAAATTGGCTAAATCATTGAATCTCAAGCTCTGAAAAATTTCATATTATATTAACAATACAAAATCCGTATTTTTTTTGAATCGTAAAGGTTTTCAGGCCATATTTGGAAATATTTATGACTTTTATCATATTTTTAAACCATTGAAAACTAAGGTTTTAATATGATGTGTGAAATTCGGAAGATTTTATATTATCACCCTTATGGAGGATCTGTCTCCTCTTCTTATCACCTCTATCCTCTGGTCGAACTTTTCGGCTAAGTCCTCAAGGTGGCTTATTATTCCTACCACTCTGTCCGTGTTTAACTTTATAAGCTCAAAGAATTGAGAAAGCTCCTCCCTAGTTTCTTTATCCAAGCTTCCAAAGCCCTCATCAATAAACAGGCTTTCTATAGGGGCGTTGTTAGATATTACTTCGCTTATACCGAAAGCTAAAGCCAAACTGGCTAAAAAAGTCTCCCCACCGCTTAAGGTGCTCACACTCCTTCTGTGTCCAGAAACTCTGTCCAGTATCAGTAAATCCAGGTTTTCCAGATCAAACTCGTAGACTCCGGAGGTAAATTTTTGCATGTAGAAGTTAGCCCTGCTTACGATGCTTTGAAGCATTATCTGGCTTACAAACTCCTGCAACCTGTCTGCTCTAAAGTCTTTTTCAAGGGAACTATACACCCAATCTTTACTTTCAAGCTCTTTTTTACTCTCTTCCAGCTCCTCCCTTCTCTTTAAACCTTCCTCTACCTTTGTCTTTTCTACTTTTAGACTACCAAGCTCTTCGCTACAACGTTTTTGTTCATCTTCCACACTCTGGAGCTTTGACTTTATTTCTTCCGTGGGTTCTATATGGGAAAAATTCTTCAAGCTTTCCCTTAGCTGCTTTTTCTTAATATTCAAAGAGTTTATTTTGTTTTTATACTCCTCTATACTAGCTTTTAACTCCCTTATGTATTCTTTTGGCTTTATATAACTTTTTAGATCTTCTAAACTTCCAAAAGTTTTTATAGCAGGTTCAAGATTCTTAGATAGCTTGGCTTTTTCTTCATCTATCCTTTCTATATTTCCTTTCTTTTGCGAGAGCGTAGTTAGCAGTCTATTTTCCTTCAATTCATGATTCTTTAGCTCTTCTAACAGTTGGGTGTATTTTCTTCTTACTTCATCCCTTTTCTTTCTTTTATATAATAGCTCGTTTTCCAAGTTTCTTAAATCCTCTTCCTTCAATGCACTCAAGTTAGCACTTGCTAAGTAATTGTTTATATCTTCTATGCTTGCCTTCAAGTTTTTTATCTGTAATTCTTTCAGTGAGAGATTGTTCTTTTTTGTGTTTAGCTCTTGCTTAAGTTTTTCAAGCTTTTCTTTTGCTAACTTTAGACTGTTCTTTTCCTTTTCTATACTCTGCACGGACTTTGTCAGTTCTTCGTATTCAATTTCTAGTTCATACTCTTGCATTCCATTAAGCAATTTTCTTAGCTCTTCCTCCTCTTGTTTTATTTTACGAGCCATGTTTTCAGCTCTGACTTTTTTTTCCAAAAGTTGCCTTTCCTGCGCCTTAAGATCTTCTAACTGCGCCTTTAGTTTTTCCAAGTCCGCCTCAAAAGCCTCTTCTTTTGGTAGATCTTTTACGATGTTTCCGCAGACTGGACATACGTCCCCTACCTTTAGTTCAACCCTTATATTGTGAACGTGGAAGTTAAATATTTCCCGTTCTTTGTTCCTTATTATATCCATGAGTTTATTTATGTCCTCTTCTAAGGTTTTGTTTTCACTTAAAAAGTGATCAAGCGCTTGCCTCTCTCTTTTTATATAGTCAAGTTTGGACTTTAGTGGGGTAATTTCTAACAACCTATTCTTTTTTTTCTCTAAGGTTTCTAAATAACTTTCCTTTTCTCTCACAAACTCTTCTCCCTTTAGGATTCTTGCTTCCAAGCTTTCTATATCCTGCTCAAGTATTTTTTTGTGTTCCAAAGTTTGCTCTAATTCTTGCATCATCCTATCCCTTTCTCTTATCTTCTCAAGGGCAGATTTTAGTCGCTCTACTTCTTTTGTTAGCCTTTCTATCTCCGAGTCGTAAAGGTCTATTCTTTGCCATTCAATGCTGTATGGCTCTATTTGTTTTAGGATTCGTTCTTTTTCGTGGGCTAATTTTCTAAGTTCCAACTCCAGGGTTTTTATTTCAGCTCTCTCCTGCCTTTCTTGTTGGGAGAGTCTTTCATAGATCTCTAAGTAAGCTGAATAGGAGGATGCTTCCTCCATCTTTTGAAGTTCTATCTCTAACTTTTCTATCTGATGTTTTTGGCTTAGAAGCTTCTCAAGCTCATTTTCGCAATTCAAAAGATCTTTCTCAAGATTATCTCTCTGTATAGCTAACTCTAACTCTTTTTGCAGCTCTTCTTTTTTGGAGTTTAACTTGACAAGCTTATCTTCTATTAGCTTTATACTCTCTTCTAACCTTTGAAGCTTCTCTTTTGTAGCATAAGATAACTCGTTTAATGAGGCTTCTATCTGAGTTAGTTCGTTCTCAATCTTCCTTTTAGTGTCTCTTATTAACTCGTTCAGTTTTGAAAGTAAAGCGTCCATTCCTAACAGTTTGTTGAGTATCTCTCTCCTTTGCCTTGGTTGTTCTGGCTTTAGAAATCTGTCAAACTGCCCCTGGGGTAGAAGTATAACCTTAGTAAATGTTTCGTAGTCTACTCCTAAGATCTTTCCTACGAATTGGGGAATTTCGTTTACTCTTATGTCCTTTAGTCTTCCGTTTTCATAGACCCTTGCTCCAGCCTTTCCTTTTTTTATAAACCTCTCTATGGCATACCTTCTATCCTTGACTGCAAACTCAAAAAAAACCCTCAGGTAGTCTTCGCCCTTTGATATGATATTCTCATGCAAGTTTTCTCTGCCGTGCCTTGGCACCCTTCCGAAAAGTGCATAGCACATAGCGTCTATTAGGCTCGTTTTACCCGAGCCTGTTCTTCCCTGAATGATGAAAAACCTAAGCCCAGAAAAGTCTAAACTGTGATTACCTCTAAATATGGTAAAGTTTGTAAGCTCAAGCCTAATCGGTCTCATTATGGACCATATTTAATAGGTAAATAACCTCCCTTTCTAACTCCTCAGGCAGGTCACAGTTGTAATTCTGTTTATAATAAGCTTTGTATAGGTCCAGAATATTCAAACTTTCAATATTTTGCATGTTTGTGGAAGCGTATTCTGAAAAATCTAACTTAAAGAATACCAACTTCTCTCCTAAGGCTTGATTTATCTGTTGCACCTTTGAGTTTAGCATGGGATCCCTCTGATCAATTTCTAAGATTATTTTAAAGAGCGCATTTTCGTGCGCTATCTCTTCCAGTATTCTACGTATACTCTGATCCTTCCCTATTCTAATTTCCTTTAGTTCTCTGTAAAGGGGTAAACTTATGGGCTCCACTTTAATTTGGTTGTCTTCCAGTATGACAAGGTTTACAAACTTTTTTGTGTCTTTTTCAGAAAAGTCTATCTGATATAAACTTCCAGAATAGTAAGTTTCAGCAGCAGCGCTGTCTATTTTTTGATGAACGTGCAAATGTCCAAGGGCAACGTAATCAAAAACTTCTGGTATTTGATCCGGTCTTATGGCGTAGAATTCGCTCACGCTTGCTTCCCTCTCTGAGCCAGCGATAATACCCTTTTCTACCATTAGGTGGGACAGTAGTATTTTGTATTGGAAATTCTCCACCTGCTTTGCCAAAGCCTTTAAGTAGTCTGCCACTTTATAAGAGTATGCTCTGTGCGTGTCTTCCGAACCCCTTGTTAAAAGTCTCTCACTGGGATAGGGCAAGCACGCTATTGCAAGATTGTCGTAGACGAAAATCGCCTCAGATGGGTTTGGCTTTGGCCTATCGAATATGTGTATTTTTGTAAGTTTTTCTAAGTTTTTGTATGCTTTTAGCTTGTCATAACTATCGTGATTCCCCGCTATTAGGACAACGTGGATATCCCTACCAGCCCACTCTGTTAGGTAATCGAGCACCATGTGCTCTGACTCGTAGTCCGGTATGGCTTTGTCAAAAATATCTCCAGCTATGAGTATTGCTTCAACTTTTTCTCTGTTGCATAAGTCAGAAACTTGTTCCAAAGCATATGATAAATCTGGATTTCTTGACACTTTGTTTAGGTTCTTTCCTGCATGTAAGTCAGAAATATGCAGTATTTTACGCATTTTCTATAATCCTCTGCAGTTTTTCAACCAATGGATTTAGGGGATCTTCCCTCTTCAAAAGCTCTATTCTCTTTCCCATCTCATTTTTTATTATTCTAACCACTTCCTCTGGTGTGTTTGCGTGCGAGATTAAATTTGTATCTTTTTTGTCAATAACTCCAAAATTTACCATAGTGTCTTCCATGTATTCCATAAGGCGTTGCCAAAAGATGCTTCCGTACAATATTATGGGAAACTTATATATCTTACCAGTTTGTATAAGTGTCAAAGCCTCAAATAGCTCGTCAAAAGTGCCAAACCCACCTGGGAAGATTACGTAGGCCATAGAATACTTGAGTAGCATGACCTTGCGCACAAAAAAGTATTCAAATTTCAGAGAGAGGTTTTGATATTTGTTCGGTCTTTGTTCTGTGGGTATCTCTATGTTTAACCCAACAGATAATGTGCCTGCGTCGTATGCTCCCCTGTTAGCTGCTTCCATTATGCCAGGCCCGCCACCTGTTATTATGTGAAAGCCCATCTTTCCTAAGAGAAAGGCTGTCCTGTAAGCATGCTTATAAAACTCACTGTCAGGCGTTAGACGAGAGCTACCGAAAAAGGTTATAGCAGGACCAACCCCTGACAGCGTGTCAAACCCCTCAACGAACTCGCTCATTATCTTTAAAACTCTCCAAGTGTCTCCCTGCTTTATCTTAAGCTCTTCTATAATTTTTAACTGCTCATTGTTCATTTAGGTCCTTTACCATACCCTCTATTTTTAATATCTCACCTTCTTGCGGTTTGTTTATGTTTTGTGCAGTTCTAATACTTTGCTTTTTATTTACTTTTTTCTTTTTATGTTTTTGTGAAGTTTTTATTTTTGTTTTTTGCTTCTCTTGTGAGATCTTTGGTCCTGCCCCTACTTGCTTTGCAACTGGCACCATTGGGAAAATGAGTAAGAACATTAATAAAAGACTTAAAACCTTCTTCATGCAAACACCTCCTTACCCCCAGCGGAGGTAGGAAAATTTTACCACAGATTTTCTTCTTCTAAGATGCTTATAGGTTTTCTTCCCACAAATCCCTCGTTTAGCTCGTGCCAATACATTATAGTTTCTTCGTCTTCCTTCCAGCATAGCCATATATATCTGTTTTTGTAAAAACTAAGAAAATCAACCAGAATTGGATCTACACCCTTTATCACTCCTCCTAAGGCCTCTATTTTTCTAAAGAGGGAGTCTATTAATCTATCCAGTTCTTTCATATGCGCCTCAAGGTACATTTTTTCCAATTCGTCTTCTTCTTCGTGGAACTTCTCATACGCTTCGGTCAACTCCATTCTTTTTAGGTTTATCTCTTCCACTATTGGCTTTATTAAAACGAGGGTTTCTCTTGCGGTATCTAAGTCAAAAACTTTCATCTGCATGTTAATTAATTTATAGGGAATATTACGGTTGAGCAACAGTTTGGGGATACTACCGGTTCCAATCCTATGCGCTTTGCTTCTGTTAATATACCTTCCGCTGGAAAGGTTATGCCATTTACACCTGCGTAAAGAGCGTACAGGTCAAGCTTTGTTCTTTCCTGCCCCGCAGGTCTTGCGCAGCCTATTACAACGGGTGTCTTGTAAAGCTTTTTTCTTGCGTAAAGTATAACTTCTGCGCACTCTTCAGCCTTTGGTGGTGGTAGAAGCTGGAATCTTGCCTTTCCGTAGTAGGGCATAACCACCACTAAGACTAAACCCTCTGGATCAAACTGGGATATCATGTCTATGGCCCTTTGTTCTCCCAAGATCTTTCCGTAATGCAATCCTATTATCACGTGTGGCACTATTCTGTGTCCGGATTCTTTGAGAAATCTTAGGGAATCTTCGTAGTCTTTTGTAGACTTGTGGGGTAGCTTATAGACTTCTGCTATGGTTTGGTTATCTCCTATGATGTCTATTAGCACCGCATCCACTCCAGCCTCTTTTAGCCCTTCCGCTAAGGCTTTATCTACCAATCCAACGTGGCATGTAACCAAAAGCTTAAGTTCTTTCTTGAGATACTCTATGGCCTTTAGAAAAGGGTAGAGCTCTACCACACCGTCCTTGTTAGAACCGCCGGAAATAAGAATGCCTTCCACACCCTTGGCTTTTAGATCCTCTCCTACCCTCTTTAGCTCTTCTGGTGTGGTGGCCGGTATCATATGCCATAAGATTTTGGATGCGCAGTGATCACACATAAGCTCGCAGTTTCTGCCAGTTATGGAAACATCTACAAACTTGGGAATGGTCTCCACGTAGAAGTCTTCTACTTGATAGTGTTTGAATCCAGGACTATAAAAGTGCACCCTTTTGCCGAAGTTTTCTTCTCTTATTCTAAATCCTTCCAGAAGACGCTCCAAAAGGCTGTAATCCAGCTCTAAATTTTCAAGGAGGGGCACTACCCCCTCCTGCACCTGTTTTATCCGCACTTTATACCCTTTTCGTTTGCTACCTTTGTTAAAGCATCCACTGCCGCTTGACCCTTTAGAAGGCTATTTATCTCCTCTGGGTTGGTAGGTTTTATTTTGACTATCCATCCTTGACCATATGGATCATCATTTACTAAGGCGGGGTTTGTTTTCAAAGCTTCGTTGATTTCCACGATTTCTCCAGTCAAAGGTGTAGGAACTGGACCAACCCACTTACCGCTCTCTATGGTTGCAACGCTTTTACGCCTTTCTATAACCTTTCCTGGCTTTTTGGGTGTGTAAGCCACAAGCCTTCCTGCCATAGCTGCGGCTATGGACGTTAGCCCTATGGTGTAAGTGCCATCACCGTTGTCTTTCGCCCAGGTGAAGGCATTGGCCTCCGGATCTACATCGTACAGCAGATCCTCTGGAATGTTGCATCCATTAACTACTGCCATGTTATACCCTCCTTCTATAAGATTTCAAAATGTTAGCACTTTATCTGCTTCCATTGCCCTCAGGGCAAACTCACTGGCTGGCACAATACCGTCCAGCTCTGGTATGAGATCTTCAGATTTGTAGCCCAAAGAGTCTATCGCCTGTTTGCAAGAATAGAACTTTACACCCGCCTGTTTTGCGTCCTTCATAAAGTCATAAACAGTCTTTAGTTTCTTTCCGTTGGAACTAAGACAGTTTGGCTCGGCAGGAAGTATTTTCTCCGCCACTCCCTTTTTTAAAAGCTTAGTCCCGTCCATGTTAAAGAACATCTCCACTTCTGCGTCGTTAGAGGCCATCAGAGCTGCTATGTAAAAAGGCGATGCGCACCTCCACGGAGTTTTCGGCCCGCTTGTCATCAAGATAATTACCTTCACGATTCTAAAGCCCTCCTAGCCTCTTCTTCAGAAGGAACTCCCACAAAGGCAAGTTTTCCGTCTATGATAGTAGAAGGAACAGCCCTAACTATAAGCTTCTTTGCCCACATCCTACCTTCAGGCTGAGCCACATCCAAAACCTCATACTTAAAGCCATACTCCTTTTGGAGTTTTTGCCAGAGGGCATCCGCATCTGGGCATGTGGCACACCACTGAGATACTAAAAGTATGACGTGTTTGTCCTTTGCTGCCATCTAAGTGCACCTCATACAGATTATATCCCATTCATCTATGTATTCCTTCATCTTATCTATTGCCTGAGGTCCATAGAGAAGGTCTTTTAGGTCTCTTTCCAAATCCACAGGCTTCATCCTTACTATCCATCCTTCACCGTATGGGTCGTAGTTTATTATATCCGGCTGTTCCAAAACCTTTTCATTCCTATCTACCACTTCCCCTTCCACTAAGGCATTTATAGGTCCAGCCCACTTACCACTTTCAAGAGAAGCAACAGGTTTTCCCTTTTTTATAAACTTCCCCTTTTCCTTTATGCGAGCGTGGAGCAAGCGCCCAGCACGCACCTGCCCCACATCTGTCAAACCCATAGTAACTGTTCCGTCTTCGTTTACCTTTACCCAGGTTTGGGTTTCTATTTCATAGTAAAGGTCGAGTGGGATCATACATCCGTTGTATTCCCACTCCTTTTCCATTTTCTAACCTCAAGCCAAGCCGAGTCTTTTTAGCACTGGAAGAGGATCTGATAGATTGTCCTTGAGCTTCACATCACTTGCACTGTATCCAAAGGCAAGTCCAAGAAGCTGGGTAAAGTAGGCTGCAGGCACGTCTACATCGGGCACCCCTTTCATCATAAGTCTGTGTCTGTACATCTCCAAGGATGCATGGCATAGAGGGCACTCTGTGGCTATTATGTCTGCTCCGTTTCTTTTAGCTGTTTGAAGGATCATCATGACAAACTTTTCAGAAACTTGCTCATCTGATAAGGAGTGCGGACCTCCACAGCATTGGGTGTGCATGGGTTCAAAGGGCACGCTAGTAGCTCCTGCCGCTTCCAGCAAAGCATTCATGTAGTACGGATGCTCGTCATCGTCTGCTGTTTCTCTTCTTCTGGGTCTTACCTCTTCTTCCTGTCCCCCTGCGTGGGCATAGGTTTTTGCATAAAAGTGTGGTCTTGTATAGAGACAGCCGTAGTAGTTGGCAACCTTAAGTCCTCTTAGAGGTTTTTTAGTTTTCTCCTTTACCTTCTGAGGACCAGCCTCGTGGTAAAACCACTCAAGGATATGATAAGTTTCTGGGATTTTATCCAATGGATCCACACCACCTTCTTTGAGGAGTGCATTTACCTTTTCAAAAACCTTACTGTCTGTTTCCAAAAAGTATTCAGCTCTTTGAAGCGAAAAGGAGCATCCGTTACAAGGTGCCACTATCACATCGTGTCCTTGCTTTCTTGCCAAAGACATGTTCCTAGCATTCAAGAGCAAGGTTCCCATAAAGGTTACGTTTTTTGACTCCATAGCACCACAGCAGTTATAGTCCTCCAGGTAATCTAGCTCCAGCCCAAGTTCCCTCGCTACTATTTTAGTAGAAACATCATAAGCCCTTGCTGCACCTTCTAAGGAACAGCCGGGATAGTACGCCACTCTTTTTCCTATAACACCCATTTTTAAACCTCCTTTAAATTGATACTCCTTCTTCTTTCATAACCTTTCTCAAAACCTGTTTAAACTTGTTCCAGTTTTTAGTCCTTGGATGAAAGAGCATGTGCTTGGCGTTCAGTATGAGAAAATCCACGTTCATAGATTTTATGGGTTTTAAAACCAACTGTTTTAGCCACTCGGGAGTTTCCCCTATGAAAGGTATAGGCTTTTTGAGTATGGGATCCTTTACAACCTTGTATCCTTGCTTTTCTATCCAACCAAAGAGCAGCTCTCCATCCTCTATCCTTCCGTATTCAACCACGCTTTCTGTGAAGAACTTGTCAAACTTTTTAGAAGGATACTCGTCAATGTATCCCTTCTTTGCCATAACCCTTAGGATCACTTTTAGCACTTCCTCCACAAGCACGCCCTTTGGACACCTGTGGGTGCATTTGTGGCAGGATACACACCTCCACATAACATCCGCTCTTTTTTGAAGCTCGTCTATCATTCCAAGCCTTGCCAAGTATATGAAGTGTCTTGGGTTGTATCTTTCGTCCCAATAGTTGTGCACAGGGCAAGATGCAGTGCAGTAAGAGCACTGGTAGCACTGAACTATAGTCTTTCCATCTGGAGAATTCATTATCTCCTTAGCAAAATCAAGGTCGTAGTCGTTTATCACTCTTGGGAGAATGATCAGGTTCCAATCTCCTGACACATCCACACCATCAATAACAAGCCTTTCTTTCCTTACAATTCTTTCTGGTTCTACCAAACTTCTTTCGTGTATAGCCATGGTTTAAACCTCCAACTGAATTTCTTCGGGCCTTTGGACCCCTAAAAGCCTCCTTGCCATGACGCCAGCGGGAGGGAAGAATCCCTTGGCGCTGTGCATTGTAGATAAAGTCATGTAATCCACATAGGTAGCGTATATCATGGCAAGGAAGATGTCTACAAAAAGATAACCCCTGACCTTTATACCAAAATCCAAGAGTTTTTCTTGAATCTGCTTGTAAATTTGCTCAAACTCCTCGTAAGTCTCTCCGTACATGTGTCTTTTGGGTGGTTCCTCTTTTAAGAACACAACTGCACCACTCTCGCTTTCTGGATCCCATATCCAACTGGTCCAAAGAACGTAATCTTCCGGGAAGGTAAAGTGCAAAAGCTCGGACGCTAAGTCCCTTGCAGCGGTCCTATCCACACCCTTTATGGAATTTACAAAGTTTTCTACCCTTTCTTCCCAGCTGTTTGCCTTTCCGTAAAGCAGGTCGCTTATTGCCCTCTTTAGGTTCTCCACGCCCGTTTCTTCTATCAACCTCTGCCTTTTCCTCCTTACAGAAAAGACTTTTTCTAAGAGCTTGTCTAAGTCTTCTCTGGTTAAGGAAGCAAGCCTTTCTTTGCTGAGGGTCTTTTGAAAAAGTAGGGATTTGGCGAGGAGGTCCTTGTAAAACTCTTGGGCGAACTCCTCACCTTCTCCCAAAATCTTTATAAGATAGTCCCTTACCAAAAAGTCGTCTAAGGTGGTCACTTTTCTCATACAGTCACCTTTGCGTTAAGAAATGCAGCAGCCTCTGCTCCTGCAGCTTCACCTTCTGAGAGAGAAGACTCTATATCTATGGGACCTTTACAGGCTCCCGCTATGAATATACCAGGCTTGTTGGAGATGATGTTGGAGCCTGACTCTTCGGAAGGAATTAAGAACTTGCTGTCTGGGTCCTGGGCAAGTCCAAGGATCTTAGCCACCTTCTTTGTGCCGGCAGAGGGTTCCATTCCAAGCACCAAAACCACGAGGTCCATAGGAATCTCAGAGGGCCTTTGAACTATTGTGTCCTCATGCTTTACCCTTAACCTTCCGTCCGCAGGGCTGTAGGTGATCTCTGCAATCCTACCTCTGACGTATCTAACACCATACTGCTCCTGAGGTGCCCAGTAGAAAGGATACTCCCACGTGCCGTATGTTCTCACGTCCATATAGTAGCAGAACACGTCCACGTCTGGGTAGTGCTGTCTTATCTCCATTGCCTGAAGTCCAGACAGAGCGCAACCGTATCTACAGCAGTGCACGTTTGTTACCCCAAGCTGTCTGTCCCTGGAACCTACGCAGAATACGAAGGCTACCCTCTTTGGAAGCTGACCGTTGGAAGGCCTGTAAAGCCTTCCCTCTTTGGAGAACATCTGCTCTAGCTCTAAATTTGTGATCACATCGGGATAAAGTCCGTATCCCAGTTCTCCCTTTCTTCTGGGGTCAAAGTGTTCAAAACCGGTTGCAACCACTATGGCACCTACCTCGTGAGTTTCACCGTTGGAAAGCTTTACCCTGTAATTTCCAGGTTCTCCTTCACAGGCTTCCAATTCAGTCCTTAACTTCACTTGCACGTTGGGATTGCTTTCCACTTCCTTTACATAAGGACCCAGCACTTGCTCCGGCTTTAGCTTTCTGGGTATTAAAGTGTGATAATGGTTCAGCACAGGGTTACCACCCAGCCTGTCCTCCTTTTCCAGGAGGATGGTTTGGATGCCAAGCCTTCCGAGAATCCTCGCTGCACCCAAACCTGCGGGACCGCCACCGATCACCAGCACTCCTTTGGCCATGATAAAACCTCCAAAAGTTGTTTATAAAATGGGGGCAAAGCCCCCGAAAAAGCTTAAGACTTAAACAGCGGTATGTTGGCAGTGGCAGAAGCTTTTGGTTTTCCGGTGGAAGTTCTGCTGTAGGGCTCGTAAAGGTCATACTCCTTAAAGAATTCCATAAGCTCGTCGTATTTGCCAGCCTTTTCCAGCTCGCTTATGTACTTGACCGTGTCTTCCCACTCCTTCTTTAGCTCTCTCCAGTTGGTTATGCCCATCTTTTCGAGGAGTGGCTCATAGTGAGAGCAGTTCCAGTAAAGTTGGACCACTTTAAACGGATGTGCTCCACAAGCCAACGCTGCAAACATAACGTCAGACATAACCGCTACCGGGTGATACATACCATGAGCCTTTCCTATCCATTGGTTCTTTTCAAAGGTAGTGGTGCATCCTGTATCGTGTGTTACTATCAGGTCTGCCTTAACCTCCTCTGCGATTACTTTGAGTTTTCTTTGAATTGCCATAGACCTGGTAAACTCCCTTTCCGTTAGAATGTGCCTAAAACCAAAACCACAGCAGTCATACCAGGTAGAGTAGTCTACCACTTGTGCTCCTAAGGCTTTTACCACAGCGGCAGATGCGGCAGGTCTTTGACCGTTATAAACCTCTGGATCGTAAGGATAGTCATCTGCGATCATTTTGTAGGTATGGCATGCGTTGTGTATGGCAACCCTCACGTTGGAAACATCTATTCCCTTTGCCTTTCCTTCCTTCTCGTATAGTTCTTTTATGTGGTAGCGCATTGCATGGACCCACTCGGAGTAATGAACTACTTCCTGAGGAATGACTATTCTTCCATCTTCTGTGAGCCTTCCTAGTTTCTTTAGAATTGGCTTTACCGCATCTCTGAGCTCTTTGTTCATTATTAGTTGTTCTCTGGTTTCTTTGTAAGAACCAAAGGAAGTTCCACAGTGAATAAGTGGATAGTATCCTGTCTTCCAGGCTTGGTGCATGTTTCTGAGCCAAACAGCTGCGAGGGCTACTGGGTTAGAAGTGCCAGAGCCGTGATAGTTCCAAGCGGTGCAAGAGGTTTGGTGTGGTTCGTTTAGATAGTCAAGCCCAAACTTGTTCATAAACCAGAAAACTGACGCTGGGTATCCGGGAATGTTTCCACATTGCCCGCAGGACTTGTGGTGCCAAAGCTTGTTAGTGGGTATGGTCTTGATCCTTCCAGTTCTTGTGAATACCTGTATAGGCTTGTGTTCTTCTGTGATCCTGTGTATGAGGATCTCGCCCTTTGCTTCTAGCTCCTCCATCATCTCAAAGATGTGATCGTAATGGGCGTCGTACTCTTTTACAGGAAAAGGCGGCTCTTCGGGGTATCTGAGAATACCCCCGTGGCTAACGTAACCCCATTTAGACTCTAACTTAGCATGTGCCATGATGATCACCTCCTTAAGTTTTTCGGGCTTCAAACCCTTTTGTAAGCTTATTCTTCTTCTTCATAGAGCTCCTCGTACCTCTCTTCGTTCTCCTCTACTATGTCCATGATTACGTTGTACAGATTTGGGTCAAGCTTTTCAAGCATTTCAAAAATACCAGTTTCTCTCCAGATGGTGTACATTTCTATGGCAGTCTCCAGGGAAACTTCCCATGCGGTTTTGACGGATTTACCCACATCAAAGGGTATAGCAAGCCTTTTGGCTCTTAGGTTTTCCATGTTGTCTGCCATCTTTGGACCCCAGTCTGGGAAGAAGTCAGGCTGGAGCATGTCCGCAGAAAGCTGGTTTCCCGTAGTCATAACCTTCAGAAGAACCCTTCCGTAAGGTTTCAGAAGATCCTTTGTAGCCTCAAAGGCGTTACGCACAGCAACCTCTCTCATTATAGCAACTAACCCACCTGGATTATTCACAAAGGGACACCTAATCCAACAGGTAAAACACTGAGAGCAGGCCCATATGTATTCGTGCATCATATCGTATAGCACTTCCACATCCTCTTCCAAAAACCTTTGAACTATTTCCCTTGGAGAATAATCAAAGAACCTATTGGAGGGACAGGATGCAGTGCATACGCCACAGTTGAGACAGCCAAAGATGTATTCCTTAAACCTAAAGTCCGATTTTACCTCTTCTACAATCCTAACCTTCTCCTCCCAAGGAACCATCTTGGTTTTTTCGGAGATGGGCAGGTTGTATCCATAGTTGTGTCCGTCCATAGCTCTACCTCCTATGCTTCATAAATATATGATAAGGCTTAGGATAATCAATTAAAATTTGCTTATAAGCATATAAAAATTTGCTTATATCTATCAGAAAAAATGTGAAGTTACAGTGTAATGACCGCATACTCGCCACTCATAAGCTTGTCCAAAAAGGCTGCACCACCTATTATGCCGTCGCAAAGTTCAGGATTTACATCCTCTTTCTTATAGACATCCGTTAGGTCCAAAGAAGGCACGCAAAGGTAAATCTTCACACCTGCTTCCTTAGCCATCTTTATAAAGTCATAAACTGTCTGCTCCACACCGGGTCTGACTTTGACCTTTTTGGCGTTGTCCCTCATAAGCAAAAACCCAGCCTCTGAGGTTATGACCATCTCCACTTCGTAGTCCATGGTAGTGGCGGCGGTTGCCAAGAAGAAGGGAGCCCCCGCTTTTGGGTTAATAAGCTCACCGGTGGTTGGTTCTGCCCTCTCAAAGAAAGGCACAGTAAGGATGTAAAAAAGCACCTTTTCGTAAGCCATCTTAACCTCCTTACACAAAGATGATCATAGGTTTTTCAGAGTCTAAAACGTAGTTAAAAAAGGCTGCCGCACCAGCAGGTGGTTCAAGACCATCTATAAGGTCTTCGTATTTGTAGCCAAAAAGCTCCATGGTCATCTGACAAGGTATTAGCTTTACATCCGCTTCTTTGCAAGCTTCCAAAAGCTCTGGAATACTGGCTACACCGTGCTCTTTTATGGTCTTTTTCATCATGTAAGTCATAAGGTCCGTCATACCTGGTATTATGCCCATTATCTGTGGAGGACCTGGAAATATGGAGGATATGGCGTTGGTAATTGGGTTTTGCATGGAAGGTGGAAAGGCCATAGGCATGGCTGGATTGCCTATTGGAGCGATCTTGAGCTGGTTCATCTTTTGTTTGTGGATGATGTTCAGCCCGTAGAAAGTGAAAAATATGGCGGTTTCCACACCGAGAGAGGCAGCTGTGGAAGCCAGTATTAATGGCGGATAAGCCATGTCGAGCGTTCCCTTTGTGGCTATTATGGCCAGTTTTTCTGACATAACTATCCCTCCCTATTTCTTTCTTACGTAGAAGATTATCTTACCACCCTCCTCCACCACTTCCAGTAGCTGATGTCCAGTCCTATTGCAGAAAGCAGGTATGTCCGCCTTAGCTCCCGGATCTGTGGTTATTATTTCCAGCACTTGACCAGATTGAAGCTCTTCCATAGCCTTTTTTGTCTTTAATACTGGAAGGGGGCAGTTTAAACCGGACGCATCTAAGGTCTTGTCTGGTGTAATTGTTGCCATCTTAATACCTCCTTAAAGTTTTTAACTATTATATTAATCCTGTGGAATTTGTGTTTTATTAGAAGTTTTTTATGCCGTTATAAGTTAAGCTTATGAGAAAGAGCTTCTATCAGTTTATGAAAGAAAAATCCATTAGGTATTATACAGAGTGCGAAGATATAGGACAAGACTTTTTCACCTCTCCCGAGCTTGACAGTATATTCGGGTATGCTATCGGAGAATGGATTCTTAAGCTTATTGGGGACTACAGAAATCCCGCCATACTTGAGCTTGGGGCGGGCAGGGGAACCCTTGCCTACGACATACTGAGTTTTTTAAAGACTAACCATCCAAGTTTTTTTGAAAGGGTGAGGTATTTCATATACGACTTTAGTCCAAAGCTTAGGGAAAGGCAAAGGCAAACTTTAAAGGTTTTTGAGGATAAGGTAGATTGGGTGGATGAACTGCCGTCTTTTTCTGGCTTGGTGTTGTCTAACGAATTCTTTGACTGTTTTCCAGTAAGGTTAATAAAGGATGGTAAAGAACTATACTTGGAGGATGGCAAGGAGGTATGGTTACCTGTAGAGGATGAAAGAGTCAAGGAATACATAAATAGGTTAAATCTAAAGGATTCTAGCGTAGTATACGAGGTCTGTTTGGACTGTGTGGAATTTTTACAGAAGCTTTCAAAGAACTTAAAAGAGGGCTACATACTTACTGTAGATTATGGATATCTTCAACAGCCTTTTGGGGGCACTGTGATGGGATACAAAGGACACAGGATCGTAAAGAACTTGTATTCAGAAGAGGTTTTTGACATAACCGCAAGTGTAAATTTCAGGGCTTTGATGGAGTACGGAAAAGACTTTGGCCTTGATGTGATCTTCTTTAAAAATCAGAGAGACTTTCTTCTTCTTTCTGAAGTTTTCAAAAGGGAACTAAAAAATTTAACTGAAAGACAGGAGCCAGGAAACATAGAGAGACTTTCAAGGATAAAAACAATGCTTATAAGCATGGGAGAGAGGTTTAAGGTTCTTCTTCAGAGAAAATGTAGTGCATAATTTCTTCAAAGCTTTTTTCGTAAGCAGGGAATCCCTCCAGCTCTTGGCTTAGGCTTATCCTTTTAAAACCCTTCTTTGACTTCCAACCTTCCAAAAGCACGAAGTCAAAATCTGGAAAAAGCCTTTTTGCTATATCCTCTATATCCTCTTCTGTCCTTTCATAAACTGTTAGTTTGTTTTGAGACAGAATAGCCACCTTGGGTAGAATGCTAAATAGTCTGTGAGTGTCGCTACCTTCTTTGTCTGTAAGTGCGTGACCCTTAGGGTCATGTTTTACGTATGCTACCTTGTATCCCATTTCCTTTAGTTTTTTGGACACCTTCTCTATTAGCGTAGTCTTCCCGCTGTTGTGATGGCCAACGAAGAAGACAAGATTGGGCATAGCGGTTATTAATGTTAAACTAATTTCTTAATGATAGAGTTCATGAAATACAAAAATTATGCCTATGCGGTTTCCTTAACACTTGTGCTGTTGTCTGTTTTTTTGATCTTTTGGAAAGGCCTAAACTTAGGTTTGGATTTTACTGGGGGAACCCTTGTTGAGGTAAAGTTTGAAAAACAGGTTAGCTTGGGAGAGATAAGGAAGAGATTGGAGGAAGTTGGTATTAAAGCTTTTCAGGTTCAAGATACTACCCAGGGCACAGTTATAATAAGGCTAAGGCTTGATGAGCCGAGGGATAAGGCTATTTCTTCCCTCAAGGGCTTTGGAGAAAACCAAGTGCTTAGAGTAGAAAGCATAGGAGAGATCATAAGTAAAGAGTTAAGAAGCAAAGCTCTGTGGGCCATAATAACAGCCCTTCTTGGGATTCTTGTTTATCTTGCCTATAGGTTTGAACCAATTTGGGGTTTAGGTGCCATTCTTGCTTTAGCCCATGACGTTGTTATCGTAGTAGGAGCCTACTCTCTAACTCAACTTGAGGTTAGTTTGGATGTTATAGCTTCTGTGCTGATAGTTGCCGGGTATTCGGTAACCGATACGGTGGTTGTTTTTGACAGAATTAGGGAAAATCTGAGGATCAGGAAAGGTTTAAAGCTAAAAGAGGTCATTGACCTGTCTATAAATCAAACCCTTTCAAGGACAATAATGACCTCTGTAACCACCTTTGTTGTTTCAGCAGTGCTTTTTGCCATAGGAGGACCTGCACTTTCTAAGGTGATGTTTGCCTTTGTGGTGGGTGTGGTGGTGGGAACGCTATCTTCTATATTTGTAGCAAGTGCTTTTGTGTTGGATATAAAAAGACTGATGGTAAAAGAAGAAGTGACCTGATGCTTTTTATCAAAGAGTTTGACGATAAAGACAATTTTTATAGGTTTTTGAAAGAAAGGGTTGGTGTTTTTTTTAAAGAGGCCGAGCAGAGAAGTTTTGAAGGTATTCATAGGGTTATCTATTTGGAAAAAGACCTGGATCCTTCAAAGGTCTTTGAATGCGCTCGGCAGGCGGGAGTCCATGCCTTTTTTAACGAGAAAAAGTTTGCCCTTTCTGGGACAGAGGCACAGATAAGACAGTTTTGTGGTTGTCTTTCCGCATACTACAAGGATATCTCCTTTCAAATTTTGGAGGCGCTCATAAGATACAGAAAAAAGTCCTTTAAGCTTCAGTATAACTTCAAGATCCTGCCCTTAGGCATAAAGACTGCTATCATGGGTGTGCTAAATGTTACACCGGACTCTTTTTCCGACGGTGGGCTGTATTACGATAAAAACACCGCAGTAAAAAGGGCGGTGCAGATGGTGGAGGAGGGAGCAGACATAATAGATATAGGGGGAGAATCCACAAGGCCCGGATCGGAAAGAATAGATGAAGAGGAAGAGCTAAGAAGAATTTTGCCCGTTTTGAGGGAAGTAAGAAAAGAACTACCAAAGGTTTGGATATCCATAGACACCTACAAAGCAAGCGTAGCCAAAGTGTGCTTAGAAGAAGGGGCGGACATGATAAACGACATAAGCGGTGGAACTTTTGATGAAAGGATGTATGATGTGGTATCTAAATACAACTGTCCTTACGTCATAAACCACATAAAGGGAAGGCCTGAGGATTGGAAGAGAATACCCATAGTCTATGAAGATGTAGTTCATGAGTCTGTTCAGTGGCTTTGGGAAAGGATAGAGAGTTTAAAAGCCAAAGGCTACAAAGGAACCTTTATCATAGACCCAGGCATAGGCTTTGGGAAACTACCAGAGCACAACGTGGAGATAATCAAAAGGTTTAACGAATACAGGATCTTTGGGACACCGCTTATGATAGGGGTCTCAAGGAAGTCCTTCATAGGTTTGGTTTTGGAGGGGCTTTTGAAAAAGAAGACAGAGCCAAAGGAAAGGCTATACGGAAGCTTGGGAGCCCTTGCCCTTGCAGTTGTGAAAGGAGCGCACATAGTAAGAGTGCATGACGTGGCCCAAACCAGAGAATTCCTAGCCCTACTGGATACGGTTAGAACTTATGGAGATTTTTGAATTCCTTTCCTACAAAGACATACTGGACATACTTGGAGTTTCTGCGATCGTTTATGCAGTCCTTTACTTTCTTAGGATAACCAAGGCAATACAAATACTCAAGGGATTGATGCTGATTGCTTTAGTTTGGGTTGTGGCGCTCTTTTTAGACTTGAAAGCAGTTTCCACCATCTTTGAAAAGTTTTGGACTGTTGGATTGTTTTCTTTGGTTGTGATCTTTCAGCCGGAGATTAGAAAAGCTCTCAGCAGGCTTGGACAGGCCACAAAGTTGTCTCCTTCAACTTCCTTGGAAGAAAGAGTAGTTGAAAGAATAGTTCGGGCTTGCTCCTTTATGTCAGAGAGGCAAATAGGGGCTTTGATAGTAATAGAAAGAAGACAGGATCTGGAGCCTATCTTGGAAGGGTGTGTCAGCCTTGATGCTGTCGTCTCTGTGGAACTTCTTATAACACTGTTTGACCCTTTGGCTCCACTGCATGATGGAGCTGTGATCATAAGGGGAAACCGCATAGCTTACGCCTCTTGCGTTCTCCCTCTTTCTAAGTCCAAAGATATACCAAGAAGGTATGGGACAAGACATAGGGCTGGCTTGGGCATCTCTGAAGAATCGGACGCAGTAGCTATAATAGTTTCTGAGGAGACCGGAGAGATTTCGGTGGCTGTTGGGGGTAAACTCCATAGGAACTTAGACCCAGAAGGACTAAAATCATTACTCTTTAAAGAGTTAGGCATTGGTAAATAGATTTTAATATATGCAACTCAAACACGTTCTTAAGACAAAGACTAACTTGGCAGTATTGCTTGGACCTCAGCTAAAGCTTTTAAGCAAGGACATTGGCGCACTTCTTGAAGAGTTAGAGAAGGAAGAGAAAGAAAACAGCTATGTAGTTCACTTCCACAGGAAAGGACTTAGGAGTTTTTTCTATGAAAAACAACCTTTGGCAGAGCCCTCAGCAAAACAGCAACTCTGGGAAAGTATCCTAAACCAGCTCAAGGTAGAGCTGGATGAGTTTGAGTTTGAAATAGCTCGGGCCATTCTTGAAAACCTTGACCACAGAGGCTTCTTTGTAGGTAAAGAAGAGGATATTGCCAAAAGTTTTAACATTCATCCAGAAGTGGTGGAGGACCTTAGGGAGTTTATAATGACGGAGATAGAACCTGTAGGTGTTGCCTCAAGGGATTATAAAGAATTTTTCTTGGTCCAAGTAAAGGAGATGTATCCTGAAAAACCAGAGCTTGTAGAAAGGATCGTTCAATACTTCAGCATTGGAGAAAAAGACGAGGAGATAAACAAGCTGTTAAACAGCCTAAGGCTTACTCCCTTTGATTATGGCGAAGTAATATACAAGGGTGGAAGTTTAGACATCATCATAGAAAGGGACCAAGGCAATTGGCTTATCTTTTTAGCGGATGATTTTGTGGAGTTTTCCGTAGACGAAAGAACGCCAGGCACGGAGGAGGAAAAAGAAAAGAGGAGTATAGCCCTTAGGATAAAGGGCATCCTTCAGATGAGAAAGAAGGTCCTTTTCAGGTCTGCCAAGCTTTTGGTTGAAAGACAAGAGGAGTTTTTGCTCGGAAAGGGACCTTTGAAGGCTCTGAGCCTTGGAGAGCTAGCTCAGGAGCTAAACGTAAGCATTTCAACGGTTAGCAGAGCTATTTCCAACAAGTATGTTAAAACTCCAGTTGGCATATACCCTTTAAGGTTTTTCTTCCAAAGGAGGACAAAGGACGGCTACAGTAAAGAGCAAATACTGCGCGCCATAAAAGAGGTTTTGGCTGAAAAGGAGAATCTAAGCGATTCTAAGATCTGCGAGCTATTAAAAGAAAGAGGAATAAACATTGCGAGGAGGACGGTATGCAAATACAGAAGGATGTTAGAGAAAGGATAAAAGGGCTCCTTGTGGAGCACAACCTGGATGCTTTTCTCTTTAACTCCCAACCTAACGTGCTCTATCTTTCTGGTTTTAGGTCTTCAAACGCTTATGTGCTTGCGAGCCATGAGAATTTCTACCTATTCACAGACGCAAGGTACTACGAAAGGGCAAAGCAGGAGCTTAAGGAAGGTTGGGAGATCGTGCTCTTAAAGTCAAAGCCGTTAAAAACTGTAAAGCAGGTTATAAAAAGAAATGGGCTAAAAGTGGTGGGCTTTGAGAAAGACAAAGTAAGCTGTTTTTTCAGAGAATCTCTCAAGTCCAAGGGAATAAAGTGGGTAGGCTCTTCTAACTTTATGAGTAAACTCAGAGCGGTCAAAAGGGAAGAGGAAATAAACATAATGAGGGAAGGGGTGAAGAAAGCGGACAAGATATACACAGAGCTTTTGAATTACATAAAACCAGGTATGAGCGAGCTGGAGCTAAGAGCTTTTATAGTAAGCAAAGCTATGAGCTTGGGTGCTTTTGGAGAAAGTTTTCCTGCCATCGTAGCTTTCAAAGAAGGTTCGGCAGTGCCTCATTGGGAAACATCCCAAAGAAGGATAGAAGAAAGAGGACCACTACTGATAGATATGGGCATCCTTTATAAAAACTACTGCACAGACTTTACAAGGACAATCTTTATAGGCAAAGCGGACGGCGAATTTAAGAAGGTGTATCAAATAGTCAAAGACGCCCATTTTTATGCCTTAGAGAAGGTTAAGGTAGGGACGCCAATAGGTGAAGTGGATAAAGCTGCAAGGGATTACATAAAGAGAAAGGGATACGGTAAGTATTTTGTTCACAGCACTGGACACGGTGTTGGCATAGAGATACACGAATTTCCAAGGGTTTATTACAAGGGCAAAGATGCTTCCGTACCTATAGAAGAAGGTATGGTCTTTACCATAGAGCCTGGTATATACCTACCGGGAAAGTTTGGAGTAAGGCTTGAAAATATGGTTGTGGTTGTGAGAGGAGTGGGTGAAGCGCTTTCTGAGGTGTCCCTTGACTTGATTGAGTTATAATATTTAATTAAACGCGGGGTGGAGCAGCCTGGTAGCTCGTCGGGCTCATAACCCGAAGGTCGCGGGTTCAAATCCCGCCCCCGCAATACTAAAACAAGCGTTCTACAACTCTTACTAAGAAAGGCACATACGCAAAGCTAAGAACCATTCCTAAACTAACGGCAGAGAAGGCAAGGTTTGGATTTAGGTTATACCTTATTGCCAATACCGCGGAAAACATCATAGGAGGCATGGCGGATTCCAATACAGAGACCTTCATGGCAATCTCTGGCAAGTTAAAAAGCTTTGCCGCAATAAGTGAAACAAAAAAGGCGATAAAAACTTTTACAAGCACTGCTAAGAGGGAGAGTTTAAGGTTTTTCCTTATTCCAGTTAAGTCAATGCTTAAACCTAAGGCAAAGAGTATTACGGGTAGGGTAGATAGAGCTACAAAATCCAAAGCTTTTACTAAGGTAAAAGGTATGTAAAAACTCTTTGTTAAAAGACCTAAGACCAATCCTAAAAAGGGTGGAAATAGCAAAATCTCTTTCAAGTTAGGCTTCCCGCTGGCAATTATAATGCCCAAGCTGGATACTAACAGGAAGGAGCCGATGTTGTCGTAGATTATGGCAACCTGCAACCCCTCCTGCCCAAAGTAGGTATAAGCGTAAGGATAGCCAAGGAAGGCGGTATTTCCAAAGGAAGACACCAAAAGGAAAGTTCTTGCATCTTTATCGTTTAGTTTTAAGAGCTTTGTGATGGTAAAGGCAAAGAGCATACAAACCAGTATAGAAGTCCAAGCAATGGAAGAAACCTTGAGAATCTCAGTGCTTGTGTGTATATCATACCCAGCCTTGAAGGACAGTATGGGTAGAGAAAAGAAAAGAACATAGTCTATAAGTATCCTTTCGTGCCCTTCTTTGAATACGCCAAAGCGCTTTAAAAGACTTGCGCTAAGTATAGGGATTATTATCTCAAGCATTTAGAAAAAGTTCTTGCAGTTTCCTTCTTGCCATGTTTGGCGAACCAAGGTGTTTTCTTAGCGTATTTTCCAGGACTTTTATGGGCAAAAGGTTCTGAGGAGATCTAAAATCTTGAAAGGGGCTGCTTGCAAATAGGGGAAGTAGTCCCGCAGTCCAATCTGCTATACGCTTGACCTTTTCAAAGTCCTCCTCTTTAAACATCTCTACCCTTACCAAACTACCCATACCTTCGCTGTCACTGAGTTTTACATACCACGTGTATTTTTCCCACTCTTGCTTTTGCTCAATTTTTTCTTGATGATGGACTTTTATAATGGGCGTTCTTTCTCCTTTCTTTAGCTCTTGGAGCAAATAAGCATAATCTTTGCTTATAAAGAGTCTTTTTATAGTCTTTATAACGCCCACACAGTTAGCGCCCTTTATTCTGTATCTCACCGTGCCGTCGCAAACTATTAAGTTTGGCTTTTTCTTAATCCATAAACTTTTTGCTACCTTTGCTTCTTCTTCCCTAAGCAACCCCAGAAGACCCAAAGATAATTCAGTGTCTGTAATAGTTTCTACTTGATAATCTACGTCTTTAAACATATCCCTTTCTACGGGACCGTTTATTGCAAAAATCTTTTTGATTTTTTGCCCACAAAAGGCATTTTCCAAAAGGTTTAAACTATTCGGCTTTAGAAGGATTGCTCCAGCTCCAAGAGTGGCAAAGACACCTTCATAAGAGGTCTTATTTATATCGTCCCACACATAAGCTATGCAGTCTATACGCCTAACTCCATCCACAAAGGCTATGGTAAATTCTCCTTCCGGCAAACAACCTTTATAAGGACGTTCTTCTTCAGCCAAGCCAGCGAACTGTTCAGACTCCTCATACTCAACAGATTCTATGTCTTCTACTTCCCATGTCCTCAGGCTTACCTTATATACCATCTTTCATTTTCTCCTTCAGAAAATCGTGTGCTTCTTCTAGAAGTTTGTCAATGTCCTTAGGTAAAACTTTACCAGAGGTAGATACGCCAACAACCAAGCCTCCTCCCCCCACTACGATTACTGTCTTTTCTTTTATAAAAGCTGGAAACATAGGCATATTTTTAAGTATACTATAAAAGTCACGGAAAAACCTAGACGTATAATGTAAGCTTTGCTACCTCTGTGATTAGCCTCTTTGGAAATATATTCTCAAAGGAATCACAAAATTAAACTTATAAAACACGACTTAGAGAAAAATAAATATTGAGGAGGTCGTCCATGAAAGTTATCAAACGATCTGGCTTAGCTGAAAAACTTGATATATCAAAAATTCGTGTAGTGATAGACTTTGCTTGTAAAAATTTAAGAGTAGATCCGATAGAGCTTGAGCTTGACGCACAAATTCAGTTTAGAGACGGTATAACAACAAAAGAAATTCAACAGCTTTTAATAAGAACTGCCGCTGAAAAAGTATCGCCAGAAAATCCCGATTGGACTTATGTTGCAGCAAGACTACTCTTGTATGACCTATACAAAGATGTGGGACATTTAAGAAACTACAAAGTAAAAGACAAAATAAACGGAAAATACAAACCATACAATCCAGAAAGCTTTTATGAATTAATAAAAACCTATACAGAAAAAGGTATATATGGTGAGTATCTGCTTAGTAACTACTCAAAAGAAGAAATAGATGAGTTCGCAAAATACATAAAACCAGACAGAGACTTACTTTTCAATTACACAGGTATAAAAGTTCTTTTTGATAGGTATTTGGTTAGAGATGAAGAAGGAAGAGTTATAGAATTGCCTCAAGAAATGTATATGCTTATTGCGATGACGCTTGCTATTCCTGAAAAGAAAGAGGAAAGATTAAAGTATGCGAAACAATTTTACGATTTGATGTCTAAACACGAAATATCTCTTGCAACGCCTACTTTAATGAATGCAAGAAGACCACATACTCAACTTAGCTCTTGCTTTGTTTTAACAGTGGATGACGACCTTTATGATATCTTTGATAACATCCAAAAAGCAAGTCAAATATCAAAGTTTGCTGGTGGTCTTGGTATATATCTTGGCAAAATAAGGGCAACCGGAGCGCCAATAAGAAAATTTAAAGGAGCAAGTTCTGGAGTTATTCCAATAGTGAGAATTCTTAATGATGTAATGGTTTATGTAGACCAACTTGGTATGAGAAAAGGCAGTGCATCTATTACCCTTGATATATGGCACAAAGATGTATTGGACTTTTTGGAAGTAAAAACTAACGTAGGAGATGAGAGAAAGAAAGCCCACGATATACATCCAGCAATTGCCATACCAGACCTATTTATGAAGAGGTTAAAAAACCGTGAAAACTGGACACTTTTTGACCCATACTATTGTAAAAATGTCAAAGATGGCAAAAATCTTGAAGATTTTTACGGAGAAGAGTTTGAAGAGCTTTACTTAAAACTTGAAAAAGAATTGCCCGATTATGCAAAGAAAACTATTCCCGCCTTTGAACTTTGGAAAAGACTTTTGACGGTAGTTTTTGAAACAGGAGAGCCTTACATATTCTTTAGAGATACTGCAAACAAACTAAATCCAAATAAACACTGCGGGATGGTTTATTCTTCAAACCTATGTCACGAAATAGTGCAAAATCAAAGTATTACAAAACATATATCAGAAACACTTTCAGAAGACGGAACTATAATTCACACAAAAAAGTCTGGAGATGTGGTAGTGTGTAATCTTGGTTCTATAAATCTTGGCAAAGTTTGGAAGAAAGAAGATTTAGAAAAGGTGGTGCCAGTTTTAGTGCGAATGCTTGATAATGTGATAGAGATAAACTTTTATGCGATAAAAGAAGCAGAATACACTAATAAACGCTACAGAGCTATAGGGATAGGAGTAAGCAACTATCACTACTGTCTTGTAAAAAACGGTATTGCTTGGGAAAGTGATGAACACTTGAAATTTGCCAATGCACTTTTTGAAAGAATAGCCTACTATGCCATAAAAGGTTCTAATGAGCTTGCAAAAGAAAGAGGTAAATATCCGCTATTTGAAGGTTCAGATTGGAGCAAAGGTATATTCTTTGGAAGAACGCCAGAGGAAAATCAAAAACTTTCGCAGGAAAACGAGAATAACTTAGATTGGATAGGACTGGCAGAAGAAGTTAAAAATTATGGAATTAGAAATGCTTACTTACTTGCACTAATGCCTACAGGTTCTACATCGCTTATTATTGGGGCAACTCCTTCAATTGATCCAATCTTTGCCAAGTTTTACAAAGAAGAAAATATGTCTGGCATACTACCACAAGTGCCACCAGAGATAGACAAATACTTTTGGCACTATAAATCTGCCTACAACATAAATCAAGAGTGGTCTATAAAGGCAGCCGCAGAAAGACAAAAGTGGATAGACCAAGCTCAAAGTCTAAACTTGTTTGTAGATCCAGAAAACATAGATGGTCCAACTCTTTCAAGACTTTATGAGCTTGCTTGGGAACTTGGACTAAAAACGGTTTATTATTGTAGAAGCAAAAGTTTAACTGATATAGAAGAATGTGAAAGCTGTGCAACATGAGATCGATAGAACTTGTTATCTTTGACCTTGATGGTACATTGGTGGATTCTGCACAAGACATAGCTATACACGTTAATAAAGTCTTACTAAAGCTGAGAGGTAAGGGAGTGTCCTTAGAAGAGATAAGAAAAAGCATAGGAAACGGTGCCAGAAGTCTTTTGATGAATTTTTTCAAACCTGAAGAGTTAGAACAGGCTTTGGAACTATTTCTGTCTTACTACAGGACAGAGCCAGTTATATACACTAGGACTTACGAAGGCATAATGGAAACACTTCAAGAACTTAGAGAAAAGGGTATTTTTCTTGCAGTGGCTACCAACAAGCCTCACGATATAACTCTGAGCGTGCTTGAGAAGCTGGGCATGTTGGACCTTTTCCACGAAGTGATAGGAGCAGATGTTCTGCCAGAAAAGAAACCTTCTCCCATGCCGCTTTTGGAGATAGCAAAAAGATTAAAAGTAGAACCTGCAAAAGCCCTTATGGTAGGGGATTCAAAAACTGATATTGAGGCAGGTATAAGAGCCGGTATGAAAACAGCTTATGTAACTTGGGGATACAAACCATCAGAGATTGAACCCGATTATACAATAACCCATCCCTATCAGATTTTAGAGCTTATAGGTTGAGTATTTGGCATGGTATAATCCTTCATACATGTGGGTTCTTTTGTTTAGCATTGTATTCATACTTTCTTGTGCTAAAAACGATAACAAGCAAGAGCCTAGAGGCAACTTCCAAAAACCCACGGTTATAACTACATACACCCTGTCAGATCAAGAGGTATGGTTGCATTACCAAACGAAAGGAGTCCTTGAGGCTTTTAATGATGTGCTTTTAAAACCAGATGTGGCTGGTAGGGTGGTAGAGCTCTACGTTGAAGAAGGAAGCTTTGTCAAAAAAGGACAGCCCCTTTTAAGTATAGACTCCTCTGAATACGAGAATACACTAAGACAACTCCAAGCCCAACTGGCCCAAGCAAGAGTGAGTTATGAAAACCAAAAGGCATTGGTGGAAAGAAGGAAAGCCCTCTTTGAAAGGGATCTTATAGCTAAGGAAGAATACGAAAACGCTTTGACCCAACTAAGAGTTCAAGAAGAGTTAATAAATTCAATAAATGCTCAGATAGCAAACGTAAAACTTCAGCTTTCGAAAACAACCTTGAGGGCGCCTTTCTCCGGATACATAGCCCAAAGGTTTGTAAGCGTAGGTGATTACGTGACTACCCAAACTCAAACTTTTAGACTTGTTACTTTAACCCCTATCAGGGTAGTTTTTCAAATACCTCAGGAGCTTGTTTCTTTTGCAAAACCTGGGACTTTGGTTGATGTAGAAGTGGAAGGTGTTGGTGTTTTCAAAGGTCCTATAATTTTTATCTCTCCAGTGGCGGATTCAAATAGGTTAATTACCCTGAAGGCAAAGCTGGAAAACAGAGAAAACCTCCTAAAGCCAGGAATGTTTGCGGTGGTTAGACTTCCGACAGAAAAAACGTCTGCCTTTGCGGTGCCAGAAAGGGCTTTAGTCTTCAGGGGAACAAAGAGGATAGTTTGGAAAATAGAAAAGGATAACAAGGTTGTTCCCGTGGATGTGCAGGTGCTAAAACAAGAAGGAGGAATAGCATACATAATGGGAGATCTTCAGAGGGGCGATAGGATAGCCCTTGAAAATGCGTCTATACTCAAAGAGGACGTTAAGGTGGAGATAATACAATGAATTTTTTAGTTCTAATTCTCTTCTGCTTTAACCTTTCTCTCGCAATTACTTTAGAAGAAGCTGTAGAGATAGCAAAAAAACAAGCAAATCGAATAAAGCTTTCGGAGATTGAGATGAGGAAAGCTGAGGAGCAAATAAAAAAAGCTAAGGCTGGCATCTTGCCCCAGGTTAGTTTTTCATACACTTATACCTATCTGGGTCAAGACTTAGCCTTAGGTTTAACACCCAACAACAGGCACGTAGCCACTTTTCAGGTAAATCAAACGATCTTTGACAAATCAGTTTTTGAGCTTATAAAGTTAGCTAACATCCAAAAGGAGCTTCAAACCCTTCTTAGAGAAGATGTGGAAAGGATAATAGAATATCAAGTTAAAGACTTGTTTTATGCCTTGCTATACAGAAAACAGCTTATTGGCTTGTATGAAGAAAATCTTGAATACTGGCAGGCCAACTACAAAACTGTAGAGGCTAAGTTTAACGCAGGAGTGGTGCCAAAAGTGGAACTTCTAAGGGCTACTTCCCAACTTCAACAGGCAAAGGCTCAGTTAGAGCAGGTAAGGGGTGAATACCTGCAGGCATTGGAAGAGCTAAAGGCTCTTTTGCAACTGCAGGAAATATCCGATCCAAAGGGCGCCTTAGAGCTAAGGCAATTAGAGCTGAATGAAGAAAAACTTTTCCAATATCTTTTAGAAAACAACTCCACCCTAAGAGCTTTAAGGAAGGCTTTAGAGTTAGCTCAAAAGGACGTGGAACTAAAAAAGGCTCAGTATTACCCCACTCTAAGTGGTTTTGCTTCTTATCAAACCTTCACAGGCAAGAAAGGTGTGGGAGGTAATTCAGAGTGGTTAAATGGGTATTCCTTTGGTATAAGCTTAAACTACAGGTTGTATGATGGATCCTTAAGAAAAGCGGAGGTAGCCTTGGCTGAGCTTGAGCTTCTAAAGCAGAAAGAAGATTACCTGCAGACAGAATACGACCTAAAATCTACCTTAAAGAAAGCTCTCATTTCCATAAATTCCTTGGCATCTCAGATAGAAGCGGTTAAAGCTTCTTTGGAAGCTGCCCGGGAGAGCCTAAGGCTTTCTACGGAAAGGTACAGGTTAGGGATAGCAAGTCAGTTAGAGGTGCTTGAATCCAGAGCAAATTACAACAACTTGCTCGCAAACTATTATCTTCTGCTTTACAGACATAACTCTGCAATGGCTCTCTTGGAAAGGCTAGTAAGATGAGAAAAGGTTAAAAAATGATTAGGCTTTTGTCTTTTTGTCTCATCCTGCTTGCTGCTTCTTGGGGGCAAACCTTAGAATATGTATTACAGAGGGCTATAGAGAAAAACCCAGAGATTGAGGCGCTAAGGCAAGAAATTCTGTCTGCACGAGCTTCTTTGAAATCACAAAGACAATCCTACCTTCCTGAGTTTTTTGTGAATTACAAAATTACTTACAATTCTCAAAAGCAGAGCTTAGACATGCCGGTGTTTGCAGGTTTGTCCTTTGAAAGCTCAAAACAGAGCTACAGCCTATTTCAAGGAGGATTAAGATATTTGCTCTTTGACGGAGGGGCAAGGGCCAGCCTGGTGGAAAGTTCAACTTCAGAACTAAGGATAAAGAACTTTTTGTATGAGGAAAAGCTCAAAGCTCTGGAGCTTGAAGTGATATCCGCCTACCTTGACGTACTGTCTGCAAAAGCTATTGTGGAGGTTATAAAAAAGCAAAAGGAAGCAGTGGAGCTTCAGTTAAGCACTGCAGAGGCCTTTTATCAAAAAGGGTTGGTGGCTATAACTGATCTTCTTCAGACAAAGGTTAGGCTGGCGGAGGTAGAAAGAGATTTAAGAAAGGCCGAAGGAAATTATAACTTAGCTCTGTCTAACCTCTCCCGCCTCTCTGGAATACCGGAAGAAGAACTAAGAGAACTCCAAGAGCCTGAGGTAGATTTAGACATAAAGCCTTTAGAACACTACATGCGGTTTGTAGAAAGGAGAAATATTTTGGAAGCTCAGAGGGAAAGGTTAAAAATCTTCAAAGCTCAGAGAAAACTGGCAAAAAGCGAGTTTTTCCCAAAGATATTTTTGGAAACCTCTTACACTTACACAGATCAGAACCCTGCCCTAAGACCAAAGGGTATTTTTAGCGTCTCCGCTGGCTTGAACCTGAGCTTTCAAGGAATAAAACCTTACTATCAGGAATTATCCGCAAGCTATTTGGAGCTAAAAGCCTACAACGATTACCAGGATCTCCTGCAAAAGGTGAAGTTGGATGTCAAAAGGGCCTACGAGGATCTGCTGATCTCAAAGGACAACTTAAAAGTTTCCGAAGAGGCTTTAACTTTTGCGGAGAAGTTCTTTGAACTTTCAAGGGAACAGTATTTGAACCAGCTCATAAGCCAAAGGGAGCTTTTGGAAGCGGAAGCTAGCCTTACAAAGGCAAGAGTTGATAGGATAATTTCTTATTACCAACTGATTAGATCTTACTACACCCTTATGTTTGTTTCCGGTGCAAGGAAGTAGGATGAAAAAGTACATGGGTTTAACGCTTATCGGTTTGATAACGGCAGCCTTTTTGATATACGCCATAAAGTGGATAAAACACCGAATAGAATACGCTGTTAGTGATGCAGTTTTTGTAAAAGCGCAAGAAATGCCGACCCTTTCCTTCCAGGTAGCTGGTAAGGTGATTGAGGTCTATAAAGACATGGGGGATTGGGTAGAGAAAGGGGAGGTTTTGGCAAGGATAGAACCGGAAGACTACAAGCTTCAGCTGGAAATGATAGAAAGTAAGATAAACTCCCTAAGGGCTCAGAGGGAAGCCCTGCGTATTCAGTTAGACAGAGTTTCAAAGGAAGTGAGGCTAAGCTTAGAAAGTGCTACTTTAACTTCCGAGGAAACATTAAAGAAAGAGGAATACCTTAGGGCTCAGATGGGTGAGTTGGAGGTTCAGATTGAGCTTCTCAGAAAAGACAGGGAAAGGTTAAAGGATTTGCTGGACAAGGGACTTATACCTAAAAGAAAGTACGAGGAGGTAGAAACCAACTATTTGGCACTGCTTGAAAGAAAGAAAGCTCTCCAGAAGAGTGTAGAGGAACTAAGATTGGCCTACGAGAAATCCTTAGTTGGAGTTAGTATGGCCAGGGCTTCCCTTTCTAAGGTAAAAGAGCTAGAAAACCAGCTTAGGGTTTTGGAAGAAGAGATAGCTGCCTTGGAAAAGCAAAAAGAAAGCGCACTGAGGGATCTGGAGAAAACTACGCTTAAAGCCCCCTTTAGTGGATACATAGCCAAGAGATTTATAAACGTAGGCGATGTGATAAGAGCAGGTCAGCCTGCCTTTAGTTTAATAAATACAGATACCCTTTATGTAGAGGTACTTTTGGAGGAAACGAAGCTAAGGGGGATTAAAAAGGGCAACAAAGCCTATGTTAGGTTGGATGCTTATCCTGATGTGGTTCTTGAAGGAAGGGTGCAAGAGATCAGCCCTGTATCTGCCGCCACCTTTGCCTTGGCTCCAAGGGACGTATCCGCAGGAGAATTTACCAAGGTAGTTCAAAGGATACCCATAAAGATAGAGCTAAAGGACAAGAGGCTTCTGAGAGTTGGTATGGGTGGTAGGGTGGAGATAAAGAGGGAGTGATGGAAGGAAAGGCTTTTTATCAGACGCTTAACACCAGTCAGAGAGTTTTTCTAACTATTTCTTTGATGGTCGGAGTTTTTATGGCTATCTTGGATACGACCATCGTGGATATAGTAGTTCCCAAAATGATCGCACCCCTTTCTACAGACCTGTATGGTGTGCAGTGGGTTATAACCGCCTACATGACCGCCGCCGCTACTGCCATAATGCTGGTGGAGTGGTTGGAAACAAAAATAGGATTAAAGAGGGTGTTTATAGCGGGCATTTTTCTATTTACCGTCTCTTCTCTCTTTGCGGGCAACGCACAAAACTTAGAGTGGATGATCGCTGCTAGAATCTTTCAGGGCTTTGGAGAGTCTTTGATAGTTGTAAGCGCAGAGACTATGCTTTTTTCTGCCTATGCTCCGGAAAAGAGAGGTTTGGCTATGGGCATATACGGGCTTGGTGTGAGCTTTGCGCCCGCACTTGGTCCTACCCTTGGTGGCTGGATCGCGGAGCACATAGACTGGAGATGGATCTTCTACATAAACATTCCCATAGGTATACTGAACTTCTTAGGAGCTCTCTTTTTCCTGCCAGAGTATAAACCCTCCCATACATTCCGTCTAAACTTTCTGTCCTTCTTTTTCTTATCCCTGGGCACAGTGTCTTTACTCATCGTCCTTTCTAAAGGCCAGCAGATGGGATGGTTTGCCTCAGAAACGATAGGATACCTTACCTTTCTGTCCGTAGGGAGTTTTTTGCTTTTTGCCTACTCTGAGATCTTCTCAAAGCAAAAACTGTTGGATTACTCCATCTTCAGGATTAAGGAGTTCGTAGTAGCTCTGTGGGTATATTGCTTTGTGCTTGGCTTTTCTATGTATCAGGTTTTTTATCTTCTTCCCTTATACTTTGAAAAACTCAAAGGTTTAACTACCTTTCAGGCAGGCCTTCACATGCTTCCATTAGCCTTGGCTGTTGGCTTTTTCTCCCCTATAGCAGGGTTTATAAGTGACAAAAAGTCAGATACTGCTCCTTTGCTTATAGCAAGCGTGGTCTATATATCTTTTATCTTCATATTTTTGAAGGATTTTAACTACTACACTCCTTCTTGGACCGCAGCATGGCTTTTGACCATACTTGGTCTTGGCATGGGCTTTTTCTTTGCTCCCATCACAAACTTAGCACTGAAAAACCTGGGGACAAAGACCACCCTTGGGGTTAGCCTTATGCACTACATCAGGTTTGTGGGTGGCTCCTTTGGAACCGCTTTGGCTACCAACGATTTACAAAAATACACCGCTGAAAGCTACGAAAGGATGGTAGAGCTTCAAAACCCTGCTACTGCAGAAGGTTTACTATTGCTCATGCAAGAGTGGGCAAACATGCCTTACGAGAAGGCTCTTTATGCTCTTCAATCAATCCAAACACTCTATGCTCTTTCTGATAGTTTTGAAAAAACCTTTCTTAGCTCTGGCCTTTGGGCACTGATCGGAAGTTTTCCTATAATCTACCTTCTTTACTCCAAAACCAAATTCAAGCCTTCCACAAAAGAAAGAGCCTGAAGGTATTCTTTGTATGTTATCCTCCTGCTCAGCTCCGGATAGTCCCACGCTTTGTAAGAAGGATAATACTGGTCCATCACATTTACAGCCATCCTTTGGGACAAGGACCTTAGAAACTCCGCCACCTTTTCCGTGCCCGCAAGTCCGTTGGGAAGGACCAGATGTCTGATGATAACTCCCCTAACTGCCAATCCATTGCTGTCCAAAACTAAGTCTCCCACTTGCCTGTGCATTTCCTTTATAGCTTCTGTTGCCACTTCCCAGTAGTTTTTAACCTTTGAATACTTTTTACCAATTTGACTGTTTGCATACTTTAAGTCCGCAAGGTAGATATCCACTATGCCATCCATAAGTTTTAAAGACTCTAAGCTGTCAAAAGAAGAGGTGTTATAGACTATTGGGAGTCTAAAACCTTTCTTAACCGCAATATAAAGAGCTTCAAGTATTTGTGGAACCGCGTGGGATGGTGTGACCAAGTTCAAGTTGTGACACCCCATCCTCTGAAGGTCCAAAAACATCTGGGCAAGTTCCTCAGGTTTTACCTCTTTACCTTCTCCCAACTGGCTTATTTGGTAGTTTTGACAATAAACACATTTCATGTTGCAGTAAGAAAAGAAAACAGTGCCTGAGCCTCTGTAGCCTCTTATAGGTTTTTCCTCTCCCCTGTGTGGAAAGTAAGAATCAACTATTGCATACCTTCCGGTGTGGCAAAAACCCTTCTCGTCTTTAAGCCTGTTTATCTTACATTCATGAGGACAAACTCTGCAGCTCTCAAGGAAAGAAAGAGCGCGATCTATCCTATCCTTCCATTCACTCTCTGTTAAGTTGAGATAAGATGGATAGAGCATAGATATTAAGTTATTCCCAAAGCGGGCGACGGGAATCGAACCCGCGACCTTCTGCTTGGGAAGCAGACGCTCTACCACTGAGCCACGCCCGCTTAATACTTGCTCTTTTCAACACTATTTTGTATATTATATAAGATAATCAAAACTTTAAAGGAGGGACAGTCATGACAAAGGCAGAACTTGTTTCTGCGATAGCCAAAGGTGCAGGCATTACCAAAAAGCAAGCAGATGCGGCCCTAAAAGCTGCAGTTTCTGCGGTTGCTAGTGCCCTTAAAAAAGGTGAAAGGGTGGCCATACCCGGCTTTGGTATTTTTGGTGTGCGTCAGAGGGCATCCAGAAAGGGTAGGAACCCCAGGACTGGTGCGGTAATTGAAATTCCTGCCAGGAAAGTAGTCGTCTTTAAACCTGCCAAGGATCTGAGAGAAGGGGTAAAGTAAAACCTTTTTGGGGAGGCTAAGCCTCCCATCAACTTTGGATAGATTCCTCGGAAGTAAAAAACTTTACAATACCATAGTTATTGAAGAAGAGGAGTTAAATCATATCTACGCAAAAAGGGTAAAATCAGGACAAAAGGTAGAAGTTTTTATAGAAGGGAGGCTCTACCTTTGTATCCTTGAAAAGCTCACCAAAAGTTACGCTTCCTGTTTGATAGAAAAAGAGCTTGACCTTTCTTTTCCTTTACCCATGATAGACCTATATCAGTGCGTGCCAGTGGAATTAAAAAACATGGACCTAATAGTGGAAAAGGTCAGCGAAGTGGGAGCCTTCAAATTGGTACCAGTCATCTCAAGCAGAAGCTTCCAGGATATAAAGGTGATAAAAAAGAAGATTGAGCGGTGGGAGAGGATAGCCCTGGCTTCTTTCAAGCAATGCAAGAGACCTAAACCCTTACAGATAGGTGAGCCTATAAATCTGAAGGACATAAAAGCACAAGCAGATCTAAATCTATTTTTAGACAGCTTTGAAAAAGAAAGAGGAATAAAGGACATAAAGCTGGATGGAGTAAAAACCATCCAACTGTTGGTAGGTCCAGAAGGAGGATTAACAGTTAAAGAATCAGAGTTTTTAAAAAGCTTAGGCTTTCTTCCCCTAAGGCTATATCCCTATGTCCTTAAGTCCGAGACTGCGTCCATACTAGGAGTGGGAATGCTTATGAACCTCAGTAGCTATTCATCTGCCACATATCAAGTCTAAACCTAACTACCCTGTTTCTACCTTCTTCCTTTGCCTTGTATAGGGCTATATCTGCAAACTTTATGCATTAGGATACTCAGAAACGCCGATGGAAACTGTCTTCTTCGCTAAGGCTGTGTCGACGCTTTTATTGTTTTTGCCACTTCTTTTAATACCTCGTCCCCCACATCGTGTCCGTAAGAGTCGTTCACCTGTTTAAAGAAGTCTATATCTATGGCAAGTATGCCAAGGATGGAACCCCTTCTCTTTATCTGAGCTGTAAGGTTGTTTGCAATTTCACTCAAGAACCTTCTGTTGTAAAACCCATTTCCCACCTGACCACCCACATACACAGGTATGCAATAGTATCTCAGTTTGTTCGTAGAACAGGCCTCGTTGTCTATGAAGTTTGGACAAATGCAAGGAAAGTCCCT